>NZ_AUCD01000054.1 GCF_000429585.1 Atopococcus tabaci DSM 17538 | reverse complement strand
GAGTGGTTTTGGGTGATAGGCAGGACGACCGTCCTGAGTCTCAAAAATTTTAAAGTAATGATCGTCTAATGAATCGACAAAGTTATAGATAGAAAAAACAATATGGTTGGGATCAATACAAGTAGATAATTCTAATGGAAGTGAAGTTTGATTCATGTTATATTGTACGTACATAAAAAGCACCCCTTTAATGTTTAGTGTCGTTACTAATATTATATCAGGGTGCTTTTTGTATGCCTAATTATATATAGCAAAAACGACGAGAAAATTAGTTAATCTAATTTCTCGTCGTTTTTATTTAGTGGCTTTTGTCCCAGCCTCATTTTGACGGTTCGTTCATTATAGTTGCTTTATCTTCTCAGTAGGATCTACTTTCTTTCCAAGTATCCATACCAAGGCGACTATAGCAAGTAACCCAACTAAGAGGGAAATCCATACATTCAATCCTAATGCAGATGGGATATACCCAAATACAATAGATACACTGGCCACTGCAATAGCGTACGGAAGCTGTGTACGGACGTGATCTATGTGGTTAGATCCAGCCCCCATCGATGAAAGTATCGTTGTATCCGAAATCGGTGAACTGTGGTCTCCAAAGATAGCCCCTGTCAACACGGCTCCGGCAGACATAACAACAAATTCAGCGTTACCTGGCTCCAATGCTGCTGCCAATGGAATGGCTAACGGCATTAAAATGCCCATGGTACCGTATGACGTGCCGGTTGCGAATGAGATCACTGCCCCAAACAAGAAAATAACAGTTGGTAGCAACAATGGCGGCATCGATCCACTCAAAAGCGAAACCATATAATCAGCTGTGCCCAGTTGTGTCATCACTCCGCTTAATGACCAAGCCAACAGCAAGATAGCACCGGTGATCAACAAGGATTTCATCCCATTGATCCAGTAATCAATTCCGTCGGCGACTGTAAAGATTTTTTGGGCAACCCCCATCACCAAAGCAATCAAGCTGGCGACAAGAGCAGCTTGGAATAAAACGATACTGGCATCAGATGCTCCAAAGGCCTCCCGGATGGTTTCAAAAGAAAACGGCGCATTTTCAACTAATCCGACGAGCCGGGCATCTCCACTGCCCAACAATGCATCTCTTCCGTTTGTGTAAAATCCGCTCAATGAAAAGACAATCAGTGCACCGATCGGGACCAATGCGTTCCAAATCGTTCCTTCAGCATGCGGTTCTTCATCTGCATCGTTGTCCACCATCGGCTGAGAATCGTCAGCGATGACCTTTCCTTCGTCACGGGAACGAATTTGAGCATGATACATTGTACCGAATTCTCTTAACGACACTGAAGTCACCAACACGAAGAACAACATCAAGATGTTGTAGAAGCGGTATGGGATAGTATCCAAGAATACACCGTACGCATTGACGTCCTGTCCAATTGACGCATAAGCATCATTAATCAATCCAATTTCGTAACCCACCCAAGTGGACACCAACGCGATACCTGCCACAGGTGCGGCGGTAGCATCAACTACGAATGCAAGACGTTCTCTAGAAATTCTCATCTTGTCAGAAACCGGGCGCATGATTGGTCCGACAATCAACGAATTGGCATAGTCGTCGAAAAAGACCAACAATCCCATGACCCATGTGATAACTTGTGTGCTGACGGGTCCTTTGGCGTATTTCGTCAAGGACTCCGCCACTGCCCGGGCTCCGCCCATTTTAGTGATCAACCCAATAAGACCACCAATGGTAAGTACTTGTAAAATGATTCCTGCATTCCATGGGTCGGCCAAGGAATTTAATGCCAGTTGGACAAAGCCGGTAAAACCGGAGACGAGCGCCAAGAGGATATTTTCTCCTCCAGCCATCGACACAATGATGGTTCCGGCATAAACACCGATAAATAGTGACACGACAACGTTTTTTGTGATAAACGCCAACACAATTGCTAAAGCGGGTGGGATTAAAGTCATCCATCCCAATTGCGCCGCTAAACTTGCTTCAGTTTCTGCGGCGAATGCCAGCTCCGGCGTGAACAAAACTAACAAACCCAGCAGCCATATCCACTTCTTCTGCATAATCGTTACTCTCCTTTTCTGCACAAAAAACACCCAGAGTCGTATCGGCTCAGGGTGTATGAATACACGAATTCGCTCGACAGCTCTTCACAAAAATTGTGACAGTCCCGAGGATATTCTCCCCGGACCCAGCACGGAACAATCGGCTTATTCCCTGCTTCGGCGGGTTCCCCTTTCATTTTCATTCATCGGTGCCATCCTCCTGAAAATTACTATTGAAACCCGCGCCTCTATCTGAGTGTTTATTCTGCTTTAAATTACAACGAAATCAGTTTACCTTAATACCCTCAGTAATTCAAGCCTATAGCACCGTATCACCATGACCTTAACAGCATTTATTCATTTTTTTCTAATCAAATGTACATCAGTGTATCCCCTGCTCCAACTGCCTGATTGGGGCTGACAGCGATTCCGGACACTGTTCCGGGTGCAGGAGCCACAATTTCATTTTCCATCTTCATTGCTTCTAATATACACAGGACCTCTCCCGCTTTGACTGCTTGTCCGTCAGCCACCCGCACAGAAAGGATGGTGCCGGGCATCGGTGCTGTCACCGGTTCACCGGACGCTTCCTCGGACTGCCCAGAAGAAGATGACTGCGGATCAGGTGGTTGTGGTTCATTGACTGTAGCCGTTTGTGGTGTCGGTGAGGCACTTCTTGGCGGTGAAGACGGAGCGGTTCCGCCTTCAGCGACTTCTTTCAGCGTCACCTGGTACACTTCTCCGCCAACATTGATTTCATAATGGCGCATAGGGGATTTTTCAGATGGGTCTGGACGGGGAGCAGACGGCGCTGTTGGTGGTGTCGGAGCCGATTCAGCGGATTCCATGGCGGGTGCCTTTTTCTCTTCCGGCCCATATTTCTTTTCCAAAAAAGTTTTGCCGACTTGCGGGAAGAGGGCGTAGGTCAATACATCCTCATCTGATTGGGCCAATTCGCCCAACTCTCTCTTCAAGCTCTCGAACTCATCTGCTAAATGATCCGCCGGACGGTCAGTCATGACTTCGTCGTCTCCAATGATGGACTGCCGGAAAGTCTCATCAACCGGGACCGGTGACTTTCCGTATTCTCCGTGTAAGTAATCCTTCACTTCGTTCGGCACCATCTTGTAACGCTCGCCGGACAGCACATTGAAAACAGCCTGCGTACCGACCATTTGACTCATTGGAGTAACTAACGGCGGATACCCTAAGTCGGCCCGGACGCGCGGCACTTCTTCCAACACTTCGTCATAACGGTCCAAGGCGTTGGCCTGCTTCAACTGCGAGAGTAGATTGGACAGCATTCCGCCGGGCACTTGATAAATCAACGCCCTCGGATCAGCGGTCAGGACGGTCGGAGTCATCGTTCCTTCTTTCAAATACTTCTCTCGAATCGGTTTGAAATAATTGGCAATTTCTTCCAACAGGTCGACGTTCAACCGTGTAGGAGTAGCACTTTCCGCGAGGGCCAATGCCATCGTTTCTGTCGGCGGCTGACTGGTCCCTCCGGAAAACGGACTGATGGCAGTATCAATGATGTCCGCGCCTGCTTCCACCGCCTTCAGCAGTGTCATCTGTGCGGTGCCGCTTGTGGCGTGGGTGTGCACATCAATCGGCACAGAAACCACCTTCCGTATGGAGCCAACGAGTTTTTCAGCCATATATGGGGTTAAAATACCCGCCATGTCTTTGATACAGATAGAGTCCGCGCCCATGGCTTCCAACTCTTGCGCCAACTCAGTGAAGTACTTCACTGTATGTACTTCACTGGTTGTATAACAGATGGTCAGTTGGGCGTGCGCACCGTATTTTTTCACGGCATTCAGCGAGGCCTGCAAGTTGCGTGAATCGTTTAATGCATCAAATATGCGGAACACATCTATCCCATTCTCCACTGCTTTCTGGACAAACTTATCCACGATGTCATCCGCGTAATGACGGTAACCAATCAAGTTTTGTCCCCTCAAGAGCATTTGGAGTTTGGTGTTTTTGGTTCGTTTCCGGATTTCGCGCAGTCGTTCCCAAGGGTCTTCGTTTAAAAAACGGATTGCCGCATCGAACGTCGCCCCGCCCCACATTTCCAGCGCAAAGTATCCGGCCTGGTCCAACTTGTCCACAATTGGCAGCATGTCTTCTGTTGACATCCGTGTAGCCATCAAACTTTGGTGGGCATCACGCAGAACCGTTTCTACCACTTCAATCGTTTTATCTGCCATACCTCTTCCCTCCATGTGCTTGTTTTGGAGATGCAGTGTACCCATTTGGAGTTATAGTGCTTTGACAAGGCCGCCGTCTACTAGAAGTGTCTGTCCGGTCATATACGTATTCGCTCCAGAAACAAGGAACGCAGCCACTTTGGCAAATTCTTCGGGCTCGCCGTACCGCTGCATTGGAATGGATGATTCGGATGCGCGACGTTCTTCTTCTTCGCTTATCCCTTGTTTTTCAGCCCTTGTTTGGTCCAAGGACACAATACGGTCCGTAGAGATGCGGCCGGCGCCGATTGTGTTTACGAGAATGTTGTCGGCAGCCAATTCCTGCGAGAGTGATTTGCTGAGTCCGGCGATTCCCATCCGGAAGACGTTGGACAATATCAGGTTATCTAACGGCTGCTTGACCGATGCCGATGCATTGTTCAGGATTCGTCCGCCCTGTTTTTTCAGATCCGGCAACACTTCCCGGATGAGACGGACATAACTCAACAACGTCAGCTCAAATGCACTTTGCCAATCTTCATCACTAAATGTTTCAAAGGTGCCGGCAGGCGGTCCCCCAGTGTTGTTCACTAAAACAGAGATCGAACCCAATGTGTCTCGAGTTTCTTGAACCAAACGACGAATCTCATCGGGATTGGTGATGTCTGCGGCAACATATGCCACTTTCCCTTGAGCTGTTCCTTCAATTTCTTCTTTTGTCGCCTTCAGCTTCTCTTCGCTGCGGCTGGTCAACATGACATTAGCGCCTTCTTTTGCCAGTTCCGCAGCTATAGCTTTGCCCAATCCTTGACTGGACGCGACAACAAGTGCTGTTTTCTCTTTCAATTTCAAATCCACTTGTGTTCATCCTTCCTTTCCTGACACTGTATATGCGTGTTCTTATATTCATTGTACAACTCTTTTCGTTTTTTGAAAAAGATGTCATACTTTTTGTCTTAAATATCTATCTCAAACGAATTATTTCCTCGTTCTTTGAAATAGTTGCCCTGTGAGCCGTTCTCAAGTGAAGTAATCAGTCGTTGCTTTCGGTATTTGCTCTGATACAAAAAAGGAACCACAGCTTTGGATGCTGCAGCTCCTTAATGTAATCATTATTTTTGATACACAACAACCGGTTTGCGCGAGGCGGTGACTTCATCCATCCGGCGCACACTCTTATCGTGCGGTGCTTCACGGAGAAGTTCCGGTGATTCTTCTGCTTCTTTCACGATTTGAATCATCGCATCCGCAAATTCGTCCAGCATTTCTTTTGGTTCTGTCTCGGTCGGCTCGATCATTAACGCTTCTTCCACGATTAATGGGAAGTAAACCGTCGGCGCATAGATACCGAAATCAAGCAGACGCTTCGCGATGTCCAGTGTCCGTACATCGTGTTTTTTCAAATTGGAGCCCGAAAGAACAAATTCGTGCATGCAGTATTGCGGATAAGGCGTCTTGAAGTAAGGCTCCAAGCGGCTCTTCAAGTAGTTGGCATGAAGAACAGCACTCTCGGAAACCTGCTTCAATCCTTCCGGTCCCATCGTACGGATGTACGAATACGCCCGTACATTGACCCCAAAGTTGCCCCAGTAACCTTTGACGCGTCCGATGGCATCTGGGTAATCTGAAGAGACCACATATCGGTCGCCTTCTTTTTCCACACGCGGAACAGGCAAAAATGGTTCCAAATGCAACTTGACGCCGACTGGACCGGAACCTGGCCCCCCTCCGCCATGCGGTGTGCTGAAAGTTTTATGCAAGTTCAAGTGCACCACGTCAAAGCCCATCATGCCGGGCGTTGATTTGCCTAAAATGGCGTTCGCATTGGCGCCGTCATAATACAACAACCCGCCTGCATCGTGGATGATTTCCGCCATTTCAGCGATGTCTTTTTCAAATAACCCGAGTGTATTCGGATTCGTGAGCATCAATCCCGCCGTGTCGTCTCCGACAGCTGCTTTCAATGCTTCAATGTCGACAGTGCCGCGCTCGTTTGATTTGATTTCCACCACGTCAAATCCAGCAACTACTGCACTCGCCGGGTTGGTGCCGTGCGCGGAATCGGGAATCAAAATCTTTTTGCGCTGCTCGCCTTCCCCGTTTTTCGCATGGTAAGCTTTGAGAATCAACAGACCTGTCCACTCACCTTGAGCACCCGCTGCCGGCTGCAACGTCATGGCGTCCATACCGGTAACTTCTTTCAAATCTTCCTGCAGTTCATACATCAATTGCAGCGCGCCTTGTGTGGTGTTTGTCGGCTGCAAAGGATGGATAGCGGAAAACCCGGACATTTTGGCTGCGACTTCGTTTCGTTTCGGATTGTATTTCATCGTGCAGGAACCGAGTGGGTAAAAACCGGTCTCCACGCCGAAGTTTTTATTGGACAGAGCGGTGTAATGGCGCATCAACTGCAGCTCGGAAATTTCTGGAAGTTCCGGCTCTTCGCTGCGCAACAAATGGGACGGCAGCTCCTCGTTCAATTCCACTGTGTCAACATCATTTTTCGGAAGGCTGTACGCTGTTCTTCCCGGCTGACTGATTTCGAAAATCAATGAGTTATAGTTTTTCATTTAGAGACCGCCTCCAATCGTTCGACGAATGCATCCATTTCCGCCTTGGTCCGCTTTTCTGTTGCGCAAAGCAGCATGCAGTTGTCCTGCCCGATCCATTTGGATACATCGTATCCGCCGATAAAGCCTTCTTGGAGCAACGCTTCGTTGACGTCATCGACCGGTTTGTCGAGTTTCACTACAAATTCGTGGAAGAAAGGCGTTTTGTTGACAACCTTCAATCCTTTTTCCGACAACCGTTTGGCTAAGTAATGTGACTTGTTTACGTTTTGCTGAGCCATCTCTTGGATACCCTGTTTTCCGAGGGCAGACATGCAAACAGCAGACGCCAGAGCGTTCAACGCTTGGTTGGAACTCATGTTGGAAGTCGCTTTTTCGCGACGGATGTGCTGTTCGCGTGTCTGAAGAGTCATGACAAACCCGCGCTTTCCTTCTGCGTCAGTGGCTTGTCCCACAATCCGGCTCGGCACTTTACGTATATGTTTTTTCTTGACGGTGAAGTACCCGCAGTGTGGGCCTCCATAAGACATCGGCAGTCCCAACGGCTGCATGTCCCCGACGACGATATCAGCCCCAAGTTTTCCTGGTGCTTCCAACAAGCCTAACGCCAATGGATTGGCCATCACAATCAACATCGCTTTGGACTCGCTCATCGCTTCTTTGATCGTTTTCAAATCTTCAATGCCGCCGAAGAAGTTCGGGTATTGAACCACAACGGCTGCCGTGTCTTCTCCGATTTGTCCCATCAATTGATCCACATCCGTGATTTCGCCTTTCAACGCTACATCTTCAATGGTGTATTCCATTCCGTATGCATACGTCTGCAGCACTTCTCTGGCTTGCGGATGAATGGCGGAAGACACGAGGACAGTGGTTTTTTTCGTTGTTGACGTCGCCAAGTTGCACGCTTCTCCCAGAGACGTAAATCCGTCATACAAGGAAGAATTGCTGACATCCATGCCTGTCAATTCGCAAATCATCGACTGAAACTCAAACAACGCCTGCAATTCCCCTTGGCTCGCTTCAGGTTGGTACGGTGTATAAGCAGTCAAAAATTCAGAGCGTGAAGTCACCGCATCCACCACACTTGGAATATAGTGATCGTACACACCGGCGCCTAAGAAAATCGGATAATCTTCTGCTGTGTGGTTCTTTTCCGCAAGCTGCTTCAACTGCTTCATCAACTCTGTTTCCGACATGACATCCGGCACACGAATGGCTTCGCGCAGACGGACGGCTTCAGGGATCTCTGAAAACAATTCTTCGACGGAAGAGATGCCGATGGCTTCCATCATCTCTTGTCTGTCTTTTTCTGTATCCGGCAAATAACTAAATTGTTCTGTCATTCGTCAATCTCCTTGGGTTAGTCTTCCAATTCGGATAGATAATTTTGATATTCTTCGTAGCTCAACAAACCTTCTTGGCTGAATGGTTCCGGACTTTCAATTTCTACCAACCAACCGTCTTCAAATGGAGATTCGTTCAACACTTCTGGTTCGTCTTCCAATCTTGAGTTCACGGACTGGATGCTTCCTGAAACGGGTGCATAAATTTCAGAAGTGGATTTTACGGATTCAACTGTCGCAAACTCTTCTTCTGCGATAAATTCGCTGTCTGTTTCAGGCAAATCGACGAAGACAATGTCTCCAAGCTGATCTACTGCGTAGTCAGTGATGCCGATACGGACCACTGTTTCTCCTTTGACCTCGATCCATTCGTGTTCTTTAGTGTACAAAAAGGCTTCTTTATTTGCCGCCATTGTGCATTCTCCTTCCACTCAATTCGTTATTTTTTATAAAATGGTTTTTGAACCAATTTTGCTTCAATCGTTCTGTTTCGAACCTGTATCCAAATCGGTGTGTCGATTTCTTTGAAATCTGTGTCGATCAACACCAAGCCGATACTTTTTCCAAGTGTCGGAGATTTCGTGCCGGAAGTGACCGTTCCAATCGTTTCCCCAGATTCATTCACGACTGAGGCCCCTTCACGTGCAATGCCTTTTCCGACCAGTTCAAATCCGCGGCTGACTCGTTTCAAGCCTTCTTCCCGCTGTTTTCTCAAGGCGTCTTGACCAATGAAAGGCTGTGCTTTCTTTGTTTTTACGGCAAATCCGATCCCGCCTTCCAAAGGCGTGATTTCTTCTGAAAGCTCGTGTCCGTAAAGCGCCAACCCGGCTTCCAAGCGCAACGTGTCCCGTGCTCCCAGTCCGCAGCGCGTTACTTTTCCTTCTCCGGCTTCCAACAAAGCTTCCCACAGATGGGGAATGTGATCCCATTTGGTGTACAGTTCAAAGCCGTCTTCTCCGGTGTACCCGGTCCGTGCCAGCAACACCCCTTCCTGCCCCGCAACAGTTGTGTTGGGAATGAAGTGATAGGATTTTAATGCCGTCAAATCTGCGTCGGTCACTTTGGATATTATTTCTTCTGAAAGCGGCCCTTGCAGAGCCAACAAGCCGTACTCGTCAGAGCGGTTCTCTACTGTGATGCCGTTCTCTTGGTGTTCAATAAGCCATTGGTATATTTTTTCAGTGTTGGAGGCGTTGGGCGTGATTAAAAACTCATCCTCTGCCAACTTAAAGATAATCAAATCATCCAGCGTTCCGCCGTTTTCGTTGCAGACAGCGTTATATTGCGCTTGATTGACCTTAACTTTTGTGGTGTTGTTTGTCATCAACCCATTCAACCATTCCACTGCCTGTTCTCCTTTGACAAAAATCTCTCCCATATGAGATGTGTCAAAAAGGCCCGCTTCGTTACGGACGGCGTGGTGTTCGTCAAGAATGCTTGTAAACTGCACCGGCAGTGCCCATCCCCCAAAGTTCATTAATTTAATTTTATCGTCTTTATAGTGCTTATATAAAGGCGTCTGTTTCAAATTGCCTTCCATTCCATTCCTCCTCCCGAGGTGACAAGGACCTCTTACATGAATTATAGCATCTTCTGCAGAAGAGAGATAGAGACTTTATCGAAAAACCGATTAAAAACATCACATACAGCCTTAAACGTTCGGAATTAACTTAAAAAACGTCCTTTAAATTTCTTTTTTTCATACAAACATTACCATTTCTCACAAAAACCCGATCAAAACATTCGACAGGTCCGGATATCGTGCGTCCTCATAGTCAGTAATATCCCGGTTCGGATTCTTATTTAAAGCGCGTATCTCTGTGCTATACTTGAAATAGGAAGAAACCACATAAAGGAGTGCTGACAGTATGCAACAAGAAATTGCGAATTTCGTTTTCTATAACCCGGTGAAAATCGTATTCGGGAAAAACCGTATCCCGGAACTGGCTTCGCTTATCCCGGACGGAAAAAAGGTGTTGATTACTTACGGTGGAGGCAGCGTCAAACGTTTCGGCACACTGGACCGCGTCAAAGAAGCATTGAAAGATTTTGAATATGGAGAGTTTGGCGGAATTGAAGCCAACCCTACCTATGAAACATGTATAGAAGCCGTCGAAAAAATCAAAGCGGAAGGATACGATTACCTCTTGGCGGTCGGAGGCGGTTCAGTTATCGATGGCACAAAATTCATCGCCGCTGCCGCAGAGTTTGACGGCAACCCGATTGATATTTTCGGGAAAGGTCTCGGCAAAGGGCTGGCCATAGAAAAAGCGTTGCCGTTCGGTACCGTGTTGACTCTGCCGGCCACCAGTTCCGAGATGAATGAAACATCTGTCATCAGCTTTAAAGAAAAAAGCGCAAAAGTCAGTTTCAGCCATCCAGCTGTGTTCCCACAGTTCTCCATACTGGAACCTGAGTTGACTTACACCTTGCCGAAACGCCAACTGGCAAACGGGGTCTCGGACGCTTTCATCCATATCATCGAGCAATATTTGACGTACCCGGTCGGCGGAATGGTGCAAGACCGTTTTGCAGAAAGTTTGCTGCAGATTTTGATAGAAATCGGACCGGACGTGGTGGATGAAGACAACCACGATTACAACTTACGGGCCAATTTCATGTGGACCGCCACCATTGCTTTGAACCGTCTGTTGTCCAAAGGCGTACCTGGGGATTGGGCTACCCATTCATTGGGCCATCAAATCACGGTATTGAACAGCACAGACCATGCCCGTTCCTTGACTGCGGTTCTTCCGGCTTTGATGCATGTCCGGAGAAAAGAAAAACACGACAAACTCATCCAATATGCCGAACGCGTCTGGGGAATCACCGAAGGAACTGACGAAGAAAAAATCAATGCCGCTATCTCCCGCACCACCGACTTTTTCCACAGCTTGGACATGCCGGTGTCACTGAGAGAAGTTGGTGTTGACGAATCCGATATCGACCAATTGGTTTCCCAACTCGAGCGGCATGAAACAGACCGCATCGGCGAAGACGGCGTACAGACATTGGAAACCAGCCGGGAAATTTATCTCACAGCCTTGACCAATGATTTTCTATAATTATTTGAAAGGATGAGGACAAGGGACGCTTACGTCCTCGGCACTTACAGTTCGTTGAACAAAACCATCATTGCCTATGACACCCTCGTCATGAACGGCTATCCAAAAGACGGTTTTTATTTAGTTGCAAACAAAGACACACAAGCCGCTTTTCCACGTGATCTTGATGAGGTCATCCGTCCGGAACTTCCTCAATCTCCCGCAATCACGGAGGAACACCCGCAACAGTTGGCGGAAGGCAGATTTTTGTTGGTTGTGACTGAGTCGAAGTAGTCATCGAACTGCCCTGTCCTCTCTTTTCCAAATTGTAAAATGAGGAGAATGAAGTATGAAACGTTTAACCCATTTGTTGCCGCTGCTTGCTTCATCCATGTTGCTTTTCGGATGCGGCATGCTCGGCGCACAAGAAGACGTGCCGCCTGCGGACACAGCGGAAACAAGTAGTGAATCCGTCGACACGACTGATACGGGGGCAGACACTTCGGATACCACAGACACTTCTAAAAACGAACCTGAAGATCTTGTGGAATACTACAAACCCCACTACCCTGATCACCGTTACGAGTTTGTCGGCGAAGGCAATGAGTTTGCCTCTTATTGGATGTATCCTCAATACGTCACAGACACCCATATCCAATTTGCCATGAACAATGGCGGTACGCAGACTGTGAGAGTCTACGAATACACGGAAAATGAACTCCGGGAAGTGTTCGTCCGCAACGAAACTTACTTCCGAGAAAATTTCATTGAACGCTTGGATCAATTGGAAAGCGAGCAACCGGAAGAAATCATTCTCCAAGGGCCTCTGGAAGTCGGACACTCTTGGGAGAGCCCTTCTGGTTCTGTTTCTGAAATCACTGATTTAAGAGCACCGGTGGATATCCTGTTTGGATCGTTTGAAGCGGTGGAAGTAACGACAACCAGGGACGACACTACCACACGCCAATATTTCGTCCATGAAATCGGCTTGATTAAAAGTGAATTCGAAAATGCGGATGGTTCTATTGTAACCTCTGAGTTGGAACGAGCCATTGAAGAACCGGAAACACAGACTATTCAAGTGTATTACCCGGATGATCAAGCTTTGGGACTCGATACGTCACAGATGGAATTGTCTTTTCAAACCAATGACGTGACGCGTGAAGTGTTGGCAGCCGCATTGAAAGACATCCCCGACTATACCGGAGACGGGTTGATCGGACCGAACGTCACGATAAACTACTTGTACTTGAATGAGGACGGCCGCGTATATGTAGACTTCTCCCGTGAATTGGTGGAAGAGATGAACGCCGGCTCTGGGACCGAAATGCTGATTCTTCAAGCGATTGTCAACACCATCGGCGAGTATTACGGTGTGGAAGAAGTTGTGTTGACAGTGGAAGGCAATCCGTATGAATCCGGTCATATTTTGATGGAAGCAGGCCAAGCGTTTGAAGTCGATCACAGCCAAGTGAATGAATAAGGGACACCAAAGAAGAGGTCGGGCTTCCCCCGCCCTCTTCTTTTTGATTTGTGCGCGGGACGACTCACTTTTCCGTGAAAGATGGTATCATGAGAAAATGAACTAATAATCAGAATCTGGAGGAACTTTATATGGCAAATGAATTAACGGTGAAAGACGAAACTTTGATTGAAACTCCCCCTTCCCTTGTCTGGAAAGTGCTGGTGAATCCAACATACGTGGCCCAGTGGGATGAACTCCCGGAAGACTACCCGAGCGACAACATGACCGCCGGCAGCAAAGTCGTGCGGGAGCCCCCAAACGGCGATCAAACCATCACCACCGTCATTAAAGCGGAAGAAAACACCGAATTGGTCATCGCGTTGTATGGTTCCAATTGGAAAAACCAACCTAAAGAAGGCGACGTGGCTTACCGCTACCGCTTGGAACCGCAGAACAGCGGAACCTTGTTGAAAATGGAAATCGGTGACTTCTCTCTTTTGGAAAATGGCCGGGACTACTACGATGCTTCCATTGAATTTGCAGCGGATTCCAAATAGACAATCAAAAAGCTGGCAGAAGAAGATTGATTCCAATTTTGCCTAAACAAAAAATCTCTTCCTTTTGACAGGAAGAGAGTTTTTTTAGTCTAGCATTATTTGATCAGTTCATAAATGGCTTCTGCGTAGATGGCCATTGCATCCATTAAGTTGTCTACGGCCATAAATTCATTTGCCTGGTGCATCGTGTCGATGCTGTCCGGGAACATTGCGCCGTACGCCACTCCGCGTTTCATCAAACGGCCGTACGTACCACCGCCGATGACCTGCTCGTGGGCTTCTAACCCTGTTTGACGCGCATAAACGTCCAACAACGTTTGTACCAATGGGTCGTTTCCTGGAACGTAGTGCGGTTCTTTTCCTTTGTTGCGGCTGACTGTCATGTTGTAAGTCGACACTTTTTCTTTGACTGTTTCAGTGATTGCTTCCGCTGTTGTGGACTGTGGGAAGCGGAAGTTCAATGAAATTTTTCCGCCTTCGCCTTCTGCATAAGAGAATACTCCAACGTTCATTGTCAATTCGCCCATCACTTCATCGGTGGAAGCGACGCCCAATTTCTCTCCTTTAGGATCGTCATGCAACAATGTCGCAGCTGTTTCGATGAAGTTGGCTGCATCTCCTCCGAAAGCATAACCGGACAAGAAGTTCGCCAAGTACGTACCGGCATTCTCACCTGACGCCGGGCTGGCTCCGTGAGCGGATTTTCCAACTACGGTGATTGTGACTCGGTTTCCATCGACCGCTACAGTTCCGGTGACCGGCAAACTTTCTTCATAGTCATTGAAGGCTTGTTCGAATACGTCTGCTTCTTCGCTCTCAAAGACCGCCACAGCATCTTGCGGCACCATGTTCTCCCGCAAGCCTGCTTGGAAACTAATCAGCTTGTTTTTTCCACCTTCGCTGTTTCCTTCTGTTTCCAAGTATACTGAAACGTTCCCTTTTTCTCCATTGATGATCGGGAAGTTAGCATCCGGTGAGAATCCGAAGTCCGGTTCTTTTTCCACACTTAAGTAGTGTGCCATGCCTTTCCATTCGCTTTCCTCATCTGTTCCAAGGATAAAGCGGACTTTCTTGGAAACCGGCAAGCCCAAGTCTTTGATGATTTTAAGCGCATAGTAAGCAGCCATTCCCGGTCCTTTGTCGTCGCTGGCCCCGCGGGCATAGATGCGGCCGTCTTTGATGACAGGCTCAAACGGGTCTGTTTCCCAGCCGGTACCGACCGGAACCACGTCTACGTGTGCCAACACGCCCATGATCTCGTCGCCTTCTCCATATTCCATATGGCCGGCAAGATTTGAAAAGTTTTCTGTTTTAAATCCGTCCCGTTCTCCGATTTTCAAGAATGCTTCCAATGCTTCTTTCGGTCCCGGTCCTACCGGTGCATCTTCAGTCGCTTGTTCGTCGTCGCGTACACTGTCAATGCGCAAGATGGCAAACAAGTCTTCCAAAAATTCCTCTTTGCGCTTCTGCGCTTCCTGTTTCCAATCGATTGGTTGATTCGTCATAACACAACTCCCTTTCTCATTAAACTCCAACAAGTCCATCATATCATTTTTACTATACGAGACCAAACTGAATTCTTCTATTTCATCGAAAAACAAATTGCAAGAACCCTTAAAAATGACAATGCCGTCTTTTTCTCTTTATAATGAATGCATTGATGGACTTATCAAGTTTAAGGAGTGAATGACGTGAAGCAGATAAAAGATTTGTTTGTCCTCCATTCAATACCAGAAAGAAGGGCCGACAGCCACAAAGGCGATTACGGACGGGTGCTGTTCATAGGGGGAAACCACCAAATGGGTGGCGCCGCCATCCTCGCTTCTTCGGCCGCCGTGTACAGCGGAGCCGGATTGGTCACCGTCGCCACCGATCCGTCCAATAAGACCGCTCTGCTTGCGCGGCTGCCTGAAGCGATGACATTGGATATGTATGACACCGATACTTTGCAGTCGGTAATGCAGACCGTTGATGTGGTTGTGATCGGTCCCGGTCTTGGAAAAACAGAAAAAGAATGGCACGTGATGAAGACGGTGCTGGAGACCATCCAGCCGCATCAGCATCTGGTCATTGACGGTGACGGCATCTCCCTTTTTGTCAAACACCAAGCCACTGTGCCGGATGCGCATGTCGTCTTCACCCCTCACCCGGGAGAGTGGGAACGGCTGAGTGGTTTGAGCCCTAAAGAAGAAAACCAAGAAAAAAACAAACAGGCACGAAACGAATTAGGCGCGATCATTGTGTTGAAAAAGCACCGGACCGAAATTTATTTTGATGAGGAAGTTTGGCAAAACACCACCGGAACACCGGCTCAAGCCACCGGCGGAATGGGCGATACTTTAGCCGGGATGATTGCAGCGTTTCTAGGACAATTCCAAGCCCCTAAAAAAGCATTGCTGTCAGCTGTGTATCTCCACAGCCGCATTGCAGAAGACTTGGAAGCCACACAGTACGTCACCCTGCCGACTCACATCATCGACCGCATCCCTGAAACAATGAAACAGTACACCAAGCGCAGGCTGCCGAGCATCTAAACCTTCTTTCCGCCCGTTACCAGACATTGTTTTCGGTGAAGGGCGGCTTTCTTATTCGTCACAACGGGGTTTTCATTTCTTCTTTGTTCCACTACAATAATAACGTACGCATCATTCACTAAAGGAGTTCCCTGCTTATGCTAAAGAATCATTCCACATTGACTATTGGAATAATCGGCCTTATTTTAGGTTTTTTGATCACCTATTTCGACTTTAATTTCCTCTTTTTGATTGCCCTCGTGGTGGTCACGCTTTTGGTTATCATGCGCCGGCCCAGAACTCCGGACACAGGAACAAAAGCGCAGCAAGATGCTTCACTGAAAAGATCCCGGGATATGACGGTCGCCGGACTCATGGCTGCCCTCGGTGCGGTATTGGCATTCATCTTAAAGTACTACATCATCGGAGTGCACTAATGTCGGAAAACCAAAAAGCCACAAAGGAAAGGTTCTATAATATTTGGTGTTGGTGAATCAAAATGATTCGCTGATACCTTTTTTGTATTTAAAATGCAAAAAGGTCAGTGAACCCCTATAATTAAGTTACCTTACAAAACGATAGGAGGATTCACATGACCCAACTTCATTTTACAAAAGAATTACTTGGAATGAAAGAGGAAAACATTCAGTTAGACAATCAGACAGTCACATATCACAAGAAACGCGGTGTAGAGCACATAGTCCTCCACGGAACGTTGAC
>NZ_AUCD01000053.1 GCF_000429585.1 Atopococcus tabaci DSM 17538 | reverse complement strand
AAAGAATTTTCAAACTGGAAAAACATCAGCAATCAACAGGATATCGACATTTATTTTGCAGACCCAGGCACGCCCTCTCAAAGAGCTCTAAATGAAAATTCAAATGGGTTACTACGAAAAACCGGTCTACCAAAAGAAATGGATTTCAATTCAGTTACACAAGAGTACATTTCAAGCGTTTCTTCTAGAAGAAACAACATTCCAAGAAAGTCATTAAATTATCGAACACCACTTGAGTGTTTCTTAGATCATGTAGACAATGATATTTTGTCTCGCTTAATTTGACAAATCAAATAATATTACAACAGAGCGTTCTTTTTGTTACAAAACCATGTCAAACCATATTGTTTTGTCCTGATAAGGGTTTTTGACAAAGCGAAAGAAGGTCCAACTTCACGTTGGACCTTCTTTCCAATATGACAGTCGTTTGATTAAACGACTTTTTGACCTTCTACATCATAGAATGTCGCTTCTCCGTCGCCAGAAACAGTGTCTTTCGTGATGACGACCCGTTTGATATCTGGACGGCTCGGAACTTCGTACATAATTTCCAGCATGATGCTCTCAATAATGGAACGTAGCCCGCGTGCTCCAGTATTCCGTTCAATTGCTTTTTTAGCAATTTCTCTCAACGCGTCTTCTTCGAATTCCAGCTCAACTTCATCAATTTCCAATAATTTCTTGTATTGTTTCACCAATGAGTTTTTCGGTTTGGACAAGATTTCCATCAAGTCTTCTTCTGTCAACTTCTCGAGCGCAGCCAAAATTGGCAAACGGCCGATGAATTCAGGAATCAACCCGAACTGCAACAAGTCTTCAGGGATGATTTGTTGGGACAAACTCTTTTCTTCATCCAATTTGTTTTGTTTGCCGGTACCAAATCCGATTACTTTTTCGCCGAGACGGTTCTTGACGATGTTTTCAATGCCGTCAAATGCCCCACCGACGATGAACAAAATGTTGGTTGTGTCAATTTGGATCAATTCTTGATGTGGATGTTTTCGTCCACCTTGAGGCGGCACGCTGGCGGTTGTTCCTTCAAGGATTTTCAGCAAAGCCTGCTGAACCCCTTCTCCGCTGACATCACGTGTGATTGAGACGTTTTCGCTCTTACGGGCGATTTTATCGATCTCATCCACATAGATAATGCCTTTTTGAGCCAAATCCACATCGTAGTCAGCTGCTTGAAGCAATTTCAAGAGGATGTTCTCCACGTCTTCTCCGACGTATCCAGCTTCCGTCAGACTTGTAGCGTCCGCAATCGCGAATGGAACGTTCAAGATTCGAGCGAGGGTTTGAGCAAGATACGTCTTACCTGAACCAGTCGGTCCGATCAAGCAGATGTTACTCTTCTGCAATTCCACATCTTCGTCTTCTTGCGTTTGAAGAGAGTTCACTCGTTTGTAATGGTTGTATACCGCGACCGACAAGGATTTTTTCGCCTGCTCTTGTCCGATGACATATTGATTTAAAATGTCTCGGATTTCTTGTGGTTTAGGAATTTCAGTTGATTCAGGGATGAATTGTTCCTGATTGATTTCTTCATCAATGATTTCTTTACATAAATCGATACACTCGTTACAGATATATACACCTGGACCTGCAACAATCTTCTTCACTTGATCCTGAGATTTGCCGCAAAAGGAACAAGAGATTGATCCGTTGCTGTTATCATCGTTAAACACTTGCAGGTTCACCTCTATTTCTAAAGTCAGTTTTTTGTCTCTGCAGACACAAGCATTTATGCCGCTCAAACTCTAATTACTTTAACATACATGCCTGATGTTTTCCATCTTTATTTCCTACAGGCTTGGAGCTTCCCGTCACTTTTACTATATAGGAAAAAAGAAGAACTTCAACTAATTGAAGCTCTTCTTTCAACACTGTTGACTCGATGATTACTCTTGGTCTTCAGAAACTTCAGATTCTTCTGTTTCTTCAGTTGGTTCCAATGTTTCTTTAGCAGTGCTTGTGATCAAGTCGATGGCTTTTTTCATTGCGATGTCATGTTTCAACATGTCATCCGTCAAGACGGAACGGACGTTGTCTTCTTCCATGCCGTACTCTTTAGCCAAGTTTTTGATTTCTTCTTCCATTTCTTCTTCAGTTGCACCCAACTCTTCTGCTTCAACAATAGCTTCCAATACCAAGTTGGTGCGTACGCGGAATTCTGCGTCCACTTCCATTTGACGGTGCAAGTCTTGTTCAGTTGTACCAGTGATTTGGTAGTACATTTCTGGAGAAATGCCTTGATTGCTCAAGTTGTTCAAGAAGATATCCATTTGACGGTGCACTTCGTCGTGAGTCATTACGTATGGAATCTCGTCAATTTTTGCGTTCTCAACCGCTTTGCGGATCGCTTCATCTTCTACTGTTTCGTTTGCTGCGTTTTCTCTGCCTTCTTGCAATTGTGTACGGATTTTTTCACGCAATTCGTCGATTGTTTCTACTTCATCGTCCACGTCTTTTGCAAATTCATCGTCCAATTCAGGCATTTCTTTAGTTTTAACTTCATGTACTTTCACTTTGAAGACTGCTTCTTGTCCAGCCAAGTCTTCAGCGTGGTACTCTTCTGGGAAAGTGACGTTTACGTCTTTTTCGTCACCAGCTTTTACGCCGACCAATTGCTCTTCAAATCCTGGGATGAAAGAGTTGGATCCCAATTCAAGAGAGTAGTTTTCGCCTTTTCCGCCTTCAAATGCTTCATCGCCTTTGAAACCTTCGAAGTCGATGACTACAGTGTCGCCTTCTTCAGCTGCATCTTCTTTCAAGACAAGCTCAGCGTGCTGTTGGCGTTTGTTTTCCAAGTTTTGTTCTACTGCGTCTTCGGAAACTTTACGGTCTTGTTTTGTGACTTCCAAGTCTTTGTATTGACCCAATTCTACTTCTGGTTTAACCGTAACAGTTGCTTCGATTTCCCAGTCTTTTCCGCTTTCCATGCTTTTCACATCGATTTGCGGTTGGTCAACCGGTTCAATTCCTGCTTCTTCAACAGCTTTAGAATAAGCTTCTGGAAGCAAGTTGTTCAATGTATCTTCGTACAAAGCTTCTTCTCCGTACATAGTGTTAAACATTTGACGAGGAACACGGCCCTTACGGAAACCTGGAACACTCAATGTTTTTTGGACTTCTTTAAATGTTTTGTCCAATCCTTTTTTCACCGTATCTTGGTCAATGGTAAAACGCAAGATACCTTTAGTTGATTCTGTTTTTTCCCATTTCACTGACATCAAAACTACCTCCGGGTACTCATTTTTACTTTTGTACTTTAAATTGCATACTTTTTTAGTTTACACTACTCATATTAAATTGTAAACAAAAAATGTCCGTGAAACCTCTTCTGACAACTGGAAAAGAGTGAGTTTCCACCTACATGCCGGGCACATGGTCAATGAACCTGCTGAGACAATTTTCGGAACCATCCCAGCATAGTTTCTTCTTCCGTTGTCTGTGTTTCGGGCATCGCCTTTTCACCATATTGGGTCAGGTAAAGGTCGCTCCATTTTCCCGGATCAGTGATCACTTCTCCTAAATAAGGGTACAGTTGCATCAAGTGCAGCTGTGCTTCTTGGAGAATCAGTGCCGACAAGCTCGGATTCTTTTCCGTCGCATTTTTCAATCGAGCTTGTACTCCTATTGTCACAGGATGCTCCTCCCAGTCGTATAAGTCGACCGGACGGATAGAACGGCGCTCGTTGAACCACAAAAACTCCACTTCTTCTGTCAACCCCAGTTCTTTCAAGTAATGCAAAGCAGCGGTTTTCGTAATCTCTGTGGCAAACGGGTTTTGCAAGACCGCTCTACAGCCGTTTTCCTGCAAACGGTCAGGAAGTTTTTTGACTTCTTCCATTAAAAGAAGCTGTTCCTCCAAACTTAAATCACCGACTGCATACATCTTCTTCAGCAAGGTCTGCTCGTACGCTTTCACTTCCTGGTTCATTTTTTCTTTTTCTGCATCCAGTGTTTGCGCCAGCTTCAGCCACTGATCACGGAAAGAACCATGGACTTCCAGCTGTTTTTTGATGATTGCTTCTGCTTGAAGAATTCTTTTTGCTTTGATCAACAGTGTGACATAAAAGATATAGCGGTACTCATTGCCTTCATAAGCAGCAATCATTTCTTCTGCCACATCCACCGCTTCTTGGTACTGGCCGGTTTCATATAACGCCGTCACAAACAACGTGTTGCTGACCTTCTCTTTTTTACAATCATAAGCTTTTTCAAAATACGTCACTGCTTCGTGCACATTTCCATTGTTCATCAATTCGGTGCCTTTCAACAAAAAACGCTCATAGTTTTTCGGAAATTCGATTTTATCTCCCATGTGCACACTCTCCAAATTCTCTTTGTCACATAGTGTATCACAAAAGAAAAAGCAGGAAAACCAACTTGAAACTCCAACGAAAAAAGGCCGGAAACATCCCGGTCTTTTTACTGTTTAAAATTTTCTGAAACGGTCATATCTTGATTGAATGAGCTCTTCTTTGGGCAAATTCATTAATTCGTTGAGCTTGGTTTCAATCTCTGTTCGCATATTGCATAAAATGTCTTCTTGCGGAATCCAGCCATGTTCATTTCGTTCTGGAACGATGCGTTCAATGACGCCCAATTCTCTTAAATCGTATGCTGTGACTTTCATCATTTCCGCTGCTTCTTTCGCTCGCGAAGCATCTTTCCACAATATGGAAGAAAACCCTTCAGGAGACAAAATGGAATAAACCGCGAACTCCATCATCCACACTTCGTCGGCGGCAGCCAACGCCAAAGCGCCTCCGCTTCCGCCTTCTCCAATGATTATGGACAAAACTGGAACTTCCAGCTGACTCATTTCCAACAGGTTTCGAGCGATAGCCTCGCCTTGTCCTCTGTTTTCAGCTTCCACTCCACAGTAAGCACCTGAAGTATTCACGAACGTCACAATTGGACGTCCGAATTTCTCAGCCTGCTTCATCAGACGCAGAGACTTTCGGTACCCTTCCGGATGGGGGGAACCGAAATTTCGCGTGATGTTTTCTTCCAAGTCGTGCCCTTTTTGGTTTCCTATTACAGTGACCGGCATGTTGCCTAACCGGGCGATTCCGCCAACCAAAGCTTTGTCGTCTTTATAATGGCGATCCCCATGAAATTCAACAAAATCATCGAAGATGGCGTCAATCAATTCATATGTGGTCACCCGGTCGGTCTGACGGGCTATCGATACGACTTCCATTGCTTCCATCTTGGATCACCTCTTCCTCAAGCTCTGCTGCCTGCTTCATTTGCTAAACGTGCAGAGCTATCAATTTGCTTAACATTCCACGTAATTCGTTTCTTGGGACAATTTTGTCGATAAAGCCATTCTCTAATACCATTTCTGCCCGCTGGAAATTTTCCGGAAGCGATTCTTTGATTGTCTGCTCGATGACACGTCTTCCGGCAAATCCAACCAATGCGTTTGGTTCTGAAAGGATGATATCCCCTTGCATCGCAAAACTGGCGGTCACTCCCCCGGTGGTGGGGTCTGTCAATACAGTTATGTACAGCAGCCCTTCCTTTGAATGGTTTGCAATAGCCGCGCTTGTTTTTGCCATCTGCATAAGAGAAATGATGCCTTCTTGCATCCGTGCGCCGCCGGAAGCAGTGAACAAAATAACAGGAAGGCGTTCCTCGGTCGAGCGTTCGAACAGGCGGGCGATTTTTTCTCCTACAGCATGCCCCATGCTCCCCATAATAAAATGCGAATCCATGATGCCGAACGCCACTGCCTGTCCCTCGATGGTTCCTTTGCCTGTCAAAACCGCTTCCCGCAAGCCGGATTTGATTTGTGCTTGAACAATTTTTTTATCGTATCCCGGAAATTCCAATGGGTCTACTGAGACAACGTCTTCGTCCCATTCTTCAAACGACCCGTCATCCATGATGATCCGCAGCCGTTCTTGAGCACTTATGCGGAAAGCATAGGAGCAGTTCGGGCAAATTTTTTCTTCGCCCAAATCTTTGGAATAAACCGCTCTTTGACAGTTGGGACATTTTTGAAACATCCCATCTGGTACTGACGGAACCGTTCCTTCAGCTTTTTCGCCCGCTTGTTGAATAGGAATATAAGCTCTTTTTTTGAACAGCCTCATCTTATTCCTCCTCAGTCAGTTGGACAGCCTGTGTTTTTTCCAGCCATTCCTCGATATAGCCGCTTTCCAAAAATGATGTGTCGTAGTCGCCGGATAAAAAGCGCTCGTTTTCCAACAAATCTATATGGAAGTCCTGATTCGTGGTGATGCCTTCTATAACCAATTCTGTCAGCGCACGTTTCATCTTAGCAACAGCTTCATCTCTGTTGCGTCCGTGAGTGATGATTTTCGCAACCATCGCATCGTAATAAGGAGGAATCTCTCCTCCAGCGTACAATGCACTGTCCACACGCAGGCCGTTCCCTCCAGCCGGCAGCAACAGATACGAAACCTTACCTGGAGACGGCGCAAAATTAAACAACGGATTTTCAGCATTGATGCGACACTCAAGAGAATGTCCTTGAATGACAATGTCGTCTTGTTTTACCGATAACGGTAAACCGGCTGCCACACGAATTTGTTCTTTGATAAGATCGACCCCTGTTACCATTTCCGTAATCGGGTGTTCCACCTGGATCCGTGTGTTCATCTCCATGAAGTAGAACTGACCTTCTCTATCCATCAAGAACTCGATGGTTCCGGCATTTTTGTATCCCACCGAACGAGCGGCGCGGACGGCTGTTTCGCCGAATTCTGCGCGTTGCTCTTCAGTCAGTACCGTCGATGGCGCTTCCTCCAGCAATTTCTGGTGTTTGCGCTGCATCGAACAGTCCCGTTCGCCTAGATGGATCACATTGCCATGATGATCTGCCAAGACTTGGACTTCAATATGTTTTGCCGGAGAGATGATTCTTTCCGCGTACATGCGGCCGTCTCCAAACGCAGCCTGCGCTTCGTTTTTTGCACTGTGAAAGGCAGGAAGCAGTTCGCTTTCTTCCCGCACCACGCGCATGCCTTTTCCGCCGCCGCCTGCTGCTGCTTTCAACATCAACGGATATCCTAGTCGGGCAGCTGTTTCCAATACTTCGTCTTCTGATTCCAAAAACCCATCACTTCCAGGAACAACCGGTACGCCGGCTTGAATCATCAATTCCCGCGCATGTGCTTTGTTCCCCATTTGATCAATGGTCGTCCCATCCGGTCCAATAAAAGCGATGTTCAGCTCTTGGCACATTTCTGCGAAACGACTGTTTTCAGAAAGGAAACCAAAACCTGGATGAATGGCTTGCGCCTGCGTTAGGATAGCGGCACTGAGGATGTTTTGCATATTCAAATACGACTCACCCGCTTTGGCCGGTCCGATGCAGATTGCTTCATCGGCCAATTGCATGTGGAGGGCGTCTTGGTCGGCTTGTGAATAAACAGCTACAGTTCGAATTCCCATTTCGCGGCAAGCGCGAATAATCCGTACGGCGATTTCTCCACGATTCGCCACCAATATTTTATTGAACATGAAATTACCTTCCTATAATGAATGTCATTTCTACTTCGCAGACTTTTTTCCCATCCACGTAAGCAACGCCTTTTCCGATGCCGGCGTATTCTTTCAATTTGACGATATCCACTTTCAATACCAACTGGTCGCCAGGAACTACTTTTTTACGAAATTTCACATTGTTCAATCCGCCCAAGTAAGCTGTTTGTCCTTGGAATTTGTCCAATTTCAACAATGGAATGGAACCGGCCTGAGCCAAAGATTCCACAATCAATACGCCGGGCATGACTGGTTCGCCAGGGAAGTGTCCTTGGAAGAACTCTTCATTGATGGTGACGTTTTTGATGGCTGTCACGTGTTCTCCAGGGATCAATTCTTCCACTTTGTCAATGAAATAAATTGGGTAACGGTTTGGAATCAATTCTTGTACATCGTTTACGTTCATTACGGTCATTTTATTGGCCCTCCTCTTTAATGCGGAATAACGGTTGTCCGTATTCTATCGGCTGCCCGTCTTCCACCAATACTTCTTGTACGATACCATCTGTATTGCTCTTAATTTCATTCATTACTTTCATCGCTTCTATGATGCACAACGGTTCCCCTTTTTTAACGGTATCTCCCACTTGTTTGAATACAGGTTGATCAGGAGAAGGGGAAAGGTACACGGTACCGACAATCGGCGATTCCACTACGTGTCCAGGCTCTTCCACTTCAACTGGTTCGATGGACGGAACAGGTTTTGCTGCTTTTACAGGTTCACCGAAAGGAACTGGCTCTGTCGCAACAGCTGTCGGTGCCTCCGCGTGATTCTCTGTTGTCACTTTTGAGACAACTGCAGAGTTGTTCTTACTCATTCGTACCGCTAGTTGATTGGTGTCGAGTTCAAATTCGCGCAATTCTGAGTTATTCACCAACTGAAGCAATTCTTTGAGTTGAGCAAAATCCATCTTATGCTCCCTCCCATTTCTTGAAACAGGTTACTGCGTTGTGTCCGCCGAATCCTAAGGAGTTATTCAAGGCATATTTGATGTCTTTCTGTTGGGCTTCATTCGGTACGTAGTTCAAGTCGCACGCTTCATCTGCTTCCTGCAATCCGATAGTCGGCGGCAGAATGCCTTCTTCCACTGCCTTCGCACAGGCAATCGCTTCGATGGCGCCTGCTGCTCCCAACAAATGTCCGGTCATACTTTTCGTACTTGATACAGCCGCGTTTTTCGCCGCTTCTTCTCCCAACGCCAGCTTGATTGCCGCTGTTTCAGAAGAGTCATTAGCTTGAGTACTTGTTCCATGGGCGTTGATGTAGCCAACGTCTTCTGGTTGGATTCCTGCCTCTGTCAAAGCCAACCGCATCGCACGGGCCGCTCCGTCACCATCCGGCGATGGCGCAGTCATGTGGTAGCTGTCTGCAGTAGCGCCGTATCCGACTACTTCTGCATAAATCGTTGCATTCCGCTCCACGGCACTTTCCAAAGATTCCAACATCAAAATGCCGGCTCCTTCGCCCATGACAAATCCATGGCGGTCTTTGTCAAATGGAATGGATGCACGATCAGGGTCTTCGCTGGTGGAAAGAGCATTCAATGCCGCAAAACCGGAAATGCCGATTTCGTTGACACTTGCCTCTGCTCCGCCTGCAACCATCCAGTCCGCGTAACCGTGTTTGATACTACGGTATGCTTCTCCGATGGCGTTGTTTCCTGAAGCACAAGCCGTCACGACAGACATATTCGGTCCTTGGGCGCCGGTTGCGATGGAAACGTTCCCTGCCACCATATTGGCAATCGCTTTTGGCACGAAGAACGGCTCCACGCGGTCCATTCCTTTGTCGTCCATTTTGATGATTTGTTTTTGCATGGTGCCCAACCCGCCGATGCCGGTTCCAACCATGACACCGAAACGAGTTGCATCAATCTCATCTACATTCAATCCGCTGTCTTCCAACGCTTGCAATGAAGCTGATACACCGTACTGCGAAAATAAATCCATTCTTTTTGCTTGTTTGCGATCCATATGATCCGCTGCTTTAAAGTCTCTGACTTCTCCTGCTACATGAACATTGATGGATGAGCCGTCAAATTTCGTCAATGGGGCAATCCCATTTTTACCTGATTTAAGGCCATCCCAAAATTCTGCAGCACTGTTTCCTAGAGGGGTGATTGCTCCAATCCCCGTTATCACTACGCGATTCATATTTTTCCTCCTCACTCAGCCGTTCATCACCATTCCGCCATCTACATTGATGACTTGTCCGGTGATATACGATTGGTTGCTTAAAAACAACACTGTTTCTGCAATTTCTTCCGGTTCAGCTAACCGCTTTAACGGAATCTGGGACAAGATGCCTTCACGCACCCGTTCATTTAATACTTTCGTCATGTCAGACGCTACAAATCCCGGAGCCACCGCATTGACGGTGATTCCGCGAGATGCCAACTCTCTGGCCGCTGATTTGGTTAATCCCAAAATCCCGGCTTTGCTGGCAGAATAGTTCGCCTGTCCGATGTTTCCGGTCAATCCCACTACACTCGACAAGTTGATGATCGTGCCGCTTTTTTGCTTCAACATCACTTTAGCCGCATGACGGATTGTGTTGAATGTTCCCGTCAAGTTGATGGAAAGTGTCCGATCAAAGTCTTCCGGAGACATCCGCACAAGCAGTGTGTCTTGAGTGATGCCGGCATTGTTGACCAGCACATCCACACTTCCAAACACCTCTTTGGTTTCGTCAATCAGCTTTTTCGCAAAGTCAAAGTCGCTGATGTCCCCAATGATGGTGTGCACAGCGGCTCCAGCTTGTTCTATCTCTTCAATTACTTCCGGACTAATTTCTTTCCGTCCGTTCAACACGACATTTGCGCCCATTTGAGCGAAAGCTTTTGCGATGGCTTTTCCAATTCCACGTGAACTGCCCGTCACGATCACCGTACGCTTTTCTGTCTCCATAGGTCACCTTTTCCTTTTATTTAGTCAACGATTCCAATGTTTTCGTCAATGTTTTTTCGTTTTCAACGTTCATCACGTTGGCGGAAAGATCGATTTTCTTCACAAATCGGCTCAATGTTTTTCCAGGACCCAGTTCCACAAAAGTTGTCGCCTCATCTTGAATCATGTTGCGGATCATGTCGTCAAAACGGACAGGTGACATCACTTGCTGCACTAAGAGCCGTTGAATGTCCTCTGTACTCTTAAAAGCCGTTGCGGTTGTATTCCCATAAACAGGAATTGTATACGGTTTAAACTCATACTTCTTCAATTCCGCTTCCAACTTATCAGCTGCTGGTTTCAGAAGCTGCGTATGGAAAGGGCCGCTGACTTTCAATGGCACAACTCTTTTGGCGCCTTGCTCTTCCAACATTCGGGAAGCTTCTTCCACGCCTTCCGCTTCGCCTGCAATGGAAACTTGTCCCGGCATGTTGTAGTTTGCCGGCTGAACGTAATGTTGTTTCGATACTTGATTACAGATGGATTCAATCAGTGCGTTATCAGCCCCCATGACGGCAGCCATAGCTCCTTTTCCTTCAGGAACGGCTTCTTCCATAAAAGTCCCTCGTTGATGAACCAACATTACGGCGTCTTCGTAAGAAAGAACTCCTGCTGAAACCAATGCACTGTATTCCCCTAGACTAAGACCGGCTGCCATGTTTGGGGCAATCCCTTTGTTTTTCAACAATTGATCCAGCCCATAACTGAAAGCTAAAATCGCCGGTTGAGTATAAGGTGTCCAATGCAACCGCTCGTCTTCATCAAAACATAAAGCTGCCATGTCAAGACCAAGAATCTCCCCGGCTTCATCGATCGCTTCTTTTACTTCACTGTATGCCTGGTAAAGTTCTTTCCCCATACCTGCATATTGGGCTCCTTGGCCGCTGAATAAAAACGCAATAGACATAGCCGGTCCTCCTTATAAATAAAAAAACCGAAAAACTTTGGAAGATTGAACTTCTTCAGTTTTTCGGCCTCTTCGTAAAGAACTTCCTTAATTTAGAGCCAAAAGTTCTCTTTGTTTCAATATGACCGCTTTGTATCCGGTCATTAAGTCCTGAATGATTTCTTCAGCACTCTGTTCTTCTTTCACCAGACCGGCACACTGCCCGGACATGAAGGAACCTCGATCTTTGTCTCCTTCAATGACCGCCCGTCGCAATGCACCTTTCCCAAGCTCTTCCAATCTTCCGAAATCCGGCTTCGGATCGCTGGTGATTTGTTTTTCGACTTTTAAGTATTCTCGGGTGAGTTTGTTTCTCAATACACGGACTGGGTGTCCTGTGATTTGTCCAGTCACGACAGTGTCGATATCCGATGCTTTGATGATCGCTTTTTTAAAGTTTGGATGCGCGATACTTTCAGTAGCCACAACGAAGCGTGTTCCTAACTGGACCGCAGAAGCTCCAAGCATCATGACTGCTGCCATTCCGCGACCGTCTGCAATTCCTCCGGCTGCAATGACCGGAATGGACACCGCATCCGCCACTTGTGGAACAAGGTTTAGCGTGGTGGTTTTTCCGATATGGCCGCCAGCTTCCATGCCTTCACAGATAACTGCATCGGCTCCTTCTTTTTCCATTCGTCGCGCCAAAGCAACGGAGGCTACGACCGGAATCACCACAATTCCTGCTTCTTTGAAACGAGACATGTACCTTCCGGGACTGCCTGCGCCGGTGGTTACTACTTTTACGTTTTCCTCAATGATGACGTCCACTACTTCATCGACATAATCAGACAAAAGCAGTACATTGACACCAAAAGGCTTGTCCGTGTGTTTCTTCGTTTCGCGAATCAAATTACGGACTACTTCTCCCGGTTCGTGACCAGAGCCGATCATTCCCAAGCCACCTGCATTGGAAACGGCACTGGCTAAACTTGGAGTCGCGACCCAAGACATCGCTCCTTGTATGATAGGGTATTTGATCCCGATTTTTTCAATCAGCGAGTTCTGCATAGGGTCTTTCTCCTTTCTTTTGACTTATTTTTCAGCCAATTGTTTTTCTACAAGGTCAACAATGTCTCCGACAGTGTTCAAACCTTCTTCAGATTCAATTTTGATGTCGAATTCGTCTTCAATGTCGTTGATGATTTGGAACAAGTCCAAGCTGTCTGCTTCTAGTTCTTCACGGAAGTTAGTGTCGCGTTGTACTTCTTCTTGCTCTTTGTCCAATTGGTCCACGATGATTTCTTGAATTTGTTCGAATGTAGTCATTTATAATTCCTCCAGATTGTTAAGTATATTTTTTATAATTGGATCAGCATGGAACCCCATGTGAGGCCGCCACCGAATCCAGAAATCACAATTTTTTTTCCGCTCCCAAGTTCAAGTTCTTTTGCTTCCAACATATCTGCTAACAATATTGGGATGCTAGCAGCGGATGTGTTGCCATAATAACGAATGTTTGTGGCAAATTTACTTATTGGAAGAGACAGTTTCTTCGCTACCACCTTCAGCAAACGTTGATTTGCTTGATGCAAGAGATAGTGATCCACTTCTTCCAACTGCATTCCCGCACCTTCCACAGTCGCTCGAAGGCTGTTGGGCACTGTACGAGATACAAAGTTAAAAATGCCGCGGCCGTCCATCGTCAATGCCTGGTTGGCCGGATCGGAACCGTCTGCTGGCTTCAGTGGATTATCCACTTGAGTAAATCCACTGGTCAGCGCATCGGATTGCCCGCCGTCTGCATGTAAATCTTCCGCCAAAGATAATGACGTGTCGGTTTTCTGCAGCAGGACACCTCCAGCTCCGTCCCCAAACAAAACGGCTGTTGAACGATCTTCCCAATCCACTGCTTTCGACATCGTCTCGCCGCCTAACACCAGTCCATATTCGTATTGTCCGCTGTCCATCAGTTTTTCACCGACCGACAACGCATAAACGAACCCAGAACAAGCTGCGCTGATATCAAAGGCCATCACCGGGCCCGCTCCAACACCGTGCTGCACAAGCGCAGCGACAGAAGGCGAATGGTAATCCGGCGTCATGGTTGCTACGATGATGAATCCGAGTTTTTCCGGAGCAACTGCCGCTTTGTTCAAAATCGAGAGTGCCGCTTGGATACACAAGTCTGAAGTGTTCTCGTCCGTACTGATGTTTCGGTATTCAATTCCAGTACGGGATCGAATCCATTCATCCGATGTATCCATCCATTCCGCTAGTTGGTCGTTTGAAATCGACTGATCGGGAACGTATTTACCCGCAGCAATGATTTTGGCACCCATAGTATTCATCCTTAATTATTGCTGTTTTTGGTTTTATCAAGGAAGTCGTGTAAGTTACGCAAACCTTTCATCAGTACCTTCACTTCTTCCTCGCTCATTTCTTTCACAGTGTATTTCACCATATCGCGGTGGAATTTGTCATGCAATCGGTACAACAGCCGACCCTTTTGAGTCAATCCAAGTTTTACGACGCGTCGGTCTTCTTCACTGCGTACCCGCTCAACGTACCCTTTTTTCTCTAAGTTGTTGATGGCGGTGGTCAGTGTGCCTGCGGTGATGCCGAGTTTTTTCGCTACTTGAGTGGTTGTGTGTTTACGGTACATACCGATTGCTTCGATGGTGTGCATCTCTTTTATGGAGATGTCTTTGAATCGGCTTCCTCTTAAAGCCTCTTCTTCAATCATCAGCACTTCATTAAAAATCGTCACCAAGTACTGATTGACTTCATCTACAAACGTATCCACATCAGCTCCTCCCTTTCCCATAATAAAAAAATACTTTGATTATCAAAATATTTGACAACCAAAATGTTAACCGATTGTATATCCCCTGTCAACCAAATTCATGAACTTTTTTCGCAGAAGGCGCTTTCATTGTTGTCGTGAAAAGAAAAATAAAATTTGATTATCAAAGTATATCCGGCGTATACTCCCGTTTAAAAACAAAAAAACACCCACTTTTCATTGAGTGGGTGCAATAAATATTTAAATAAATTCTTCTATATCTTTGAAGTTAACAATTGTTTTTTCTTCAACCAGATCAAACATTTTCTTCGAGGATTCATCCCAATTGACTTGAACCACCGCACTGTTTGTGAGCAGTTTTTCAATTGTGCCGGACATCTTCTCTCCTCTGAAAGAAAAAGTAATCTCGTCTCCGACGTCGGGGCGGAAAGATTCTTTGATTTCTTCGATCAATTTTACAGCTTCTTCATAAGGCATTCCTAAAAGGTTTGCAATGCGAGAATTGCTGGCACCCTTCCGGAGTTCTGTTTCCACTAGCGATTGGACTTCCTTAGTGACTTCTTTTTCCATCCATATCCCTCATCTCTCATACTTTCTGTGCTTCCCTGCCCGCTTATTAATATTCATTATATCACAATGAAACGGATTTTTCGAGCGATGATTTATTGACCTGTAAGAGAAACGGAGCCAATTGGCCCCAATGGAGGGGTTATTCAGGGACTTCCCTGTCTTCCACATGGTAACCCAATTTCTTCAAAGTGTCGTTCAACTGCCGGATTTCATCTTCTTCCAAGACGTCAAACATATGTTTGATTACTTGCGCGTGGTTAGGAAAGATTTCTTCCATTTTATTTCTTCCTGATTCAGTCAATTCCACATACGTCACACGCCTGTCTTTTGTATCCGGAATCCGTTCAATGTATCCTTTGCTTTCCAACTTGTCTACCACATAAGTGATGCTGCTGCTGGCCAACAATATTTTTTTACCCAGCATTTGAATCGGCTGTTTGCCTTTGTTGTACAACAGCTCCATCACTGTAAATTCAGTTGAATTCAAACCATATCGATTCATATCTTTTTTTAACGCACCTTCAACGCTTTGAGATGCCCGCAACATGATACGCAGTGCATTCAGTGATAAATCTGTCCGATTCACGTCGCCACTCCTCTCGTCTCCCAAATGAATAAGTTTGAGAAATTCTTAATTCGAGAAAATTATACCATGAATTCATAAGGAACACAAAAATAAAGGGAGGAGCTGAGCCCCTCCCCTTTCATAAACTATAGTATGATTCCCACATCTTGGATACAGAATCAGCGTTTATATTCGGTGTTTCCTAAATTTGTTTTTAACAAACCGGGAATCATACTACTTATTACGCGCTCTCCGCTTTGGCTGGTTCTCTTTTTAACCTTTTTCCAATCACACGTGACAGGCTCAAACATCAGTTTCCGTTAACACTGTTACCATTCTATTCAGATCCGTGTCAGGTTTTCACCAAAAACTGTTTGACTTAACGCCTTACGGAGAGCACGCGCTTAGACAACTGCTGCAGTTGCCTTTTGCTGAACCATGAAGATGGTTCTGTCGTAAAGAGCGATATGCATTCTTCCGACAGCTTTGCATCTCCCTCTCTACGCTTATAATATAACACGAAAGCGCTAACATAACAATAGTTATCGTTTCATTTTCATCCACTTTTAGACAAGAAAATGAGACAGCCGGAAAATTCTCAGCTGTCTCAAACGATTACTCTGTATTTCTTATTGGTTTTGAGCTTTTTTCTCTCGGACAAATTGCATGCCTTCTGTCCAAGCCGCCAATTGACTCAACATGGTGTTCACAGCTTTAACTTGCGCATCACTCGGATTGAACCCTTCCTCGTTCCAGTCATAAAACAAAGACAACGCCGGTTGAGTCCGGACATGTGCGACTTGAAATTCGGATAACACAATTCGTAATTGTTCAGCTGAACGTACTCCGCCTGCAGATCCGTAGCTGACAATCCCTGCAGCTTTGTCGTTCAATTCTGTGTAGACATAATCCAATGCATTCTTCAATACAGACGGCATTCCATGGTTGTATTCCGGCGTCACGAAGATGTAACCGTCAAAGCTTTGCATTTTTTCTGACCATGGGCGTTGTTGCTCTTTCGCAACTAAGTCATCGGTATAAGCAGGAGAAGCCGGTTCTGCGAACAATGGCAACTCATAGTCTTTCAAATCGACTAATTCATATTCTGCACCGCCGAACTTGTCCGCTAAATTTTTGACCCATTTGGCCACGTCTTCGTTTACACGTCCATCGCGGATACTTCCCATGATAATTCCAATTTTTGTCATGAAACATCCTCCTCATTTTGCTTCTAATAGTCTGCAATCGTCCTTACAATTTAAATCATAACGAAGATGGTTATATGAAGCAAATGTTCCGATTGCGTTTATCCTTAAATAGAGATTTATTTCCAAAAGAAAAACATACTAAGATTAGTAGGTAGAAACCTCGACGGGGGTTTCTGCCTACTATTTTTCTTTTATAGAAGTATAGTAAGGGTGAAAGGAAGCTCGAACAAGCTCTCGAGGACCACGAGTCCGAAACAAAAACAGAGCTCCTTCACTGTCATTTCTCAATCAGGTTT
>NZ_AUCD01000052.1 GCF_000429585.1 Atopococcus tabaci DSM 17538 | reverse complement strand
ATTTTTCACCCCGCAGGTCGGGCACCCGTTAGGGTGATAGGTCAACGTTCCGTGGAGGACTATGTGCTCTACACCGCGTTTCTTGTGATATGTGACTGTCTGATTGTCTAACTGAATGTTTTCCTCTTTCATTCCAAGTAATTCTTTTGTAAAATGAAGTTGGGTCATGTGAATCCTCCTATCGTTTTGTAAGGTAACTTAATTATAGGGGTTCACTGACCTTTTTGCATTTTAAATACAAAAAAGGTATCAGCGAATCATTTTGATTCACCAACACCAAATATTATAGAACCCGATTGAGAGGACTGTTGGTATTTGGTGTTTTTTGTTTTTGGTCAACAAATTGATTTCGTATTCTTGCCATGAGAGACGAAAAGTGATTGTATTCACAAAAGAACCCCTTCTTACTGGCACTTTCTTCAAATGTCTGTTACACTTAATTAGTAAGCACTTAAATTTCCTTTTATATAGGGAAAGTAAGTGCCTTCATCAATTAAATTTTGGAAGGTGACTGAATATGAAGATACAAGCACAAAAACGGACAAAGACCGGAACAAATGCTTCAAAACAAGCACGACATGAAGGTAAAATGCCAGCAGCTATCTTTGGTAAAGACGTTGATACCATTCCAGTACTAGTGAATCAAAAAGACTTTGAAGACGTGTTGAGAGAAGTAGGTTCCAACGGCGTCTTTGATGTAGAAGTTGAAGGCGGAGAAACATACCAAGTCTTCGTAAAAGAAAAAGCAGAAGCAGCGTTGAAACCATATGCGTACCACGCAGACCTGCTTGCCTTTAAGAAAGGCGAAAAAGTGGCCATGACCATTCCTGTAGTGTTGTCTGGGGAAGAAGAAATCGACGAAGGTGTCGTCAACCAATCGTTGACTGAATTGGAAATCGAAATCGCTCCGGCAGAAGCACCTGCAGAAATCGTCGTTGACGTCAGCAACTTGGTCATCGGTGATTCGCTCACCGTTGCAAATGTTGAAGTTCCAAGCGGAGCAGAAGTCCTGACAGAAGCGGAGTACACTGTTGTATCCATTGTACCGCCATCTGAAGAAGAACCTGTCAGCGCGGAAACTGAAGGCACTACAGACATGCCTCAGCCTGAAGTCATTGGAGACACAGAAGAAGAATAAGAAAATACAACCTTCAACAGCTTGTGGCGGGGATGCCGACTTTGCCCTGTCACAGGCTGTTTCTCTTCTTGAGTGAATGAAAGGCATATTTTAATACAAAGGATTGAAACAGATGGAAGAAGGAAAATTATCTAAACGACTAAGCAGAGTTGCCCAGTATATTCGAAAAGGAGACCGGTTGGCAGACATCGGATCCGATCATGCGTATCTGCCCAGTGCCTTGGTAGAGGAAGGAGTCGTTTCGTTTGCGGTAGCAGGGGAAGTTGTTCCCGGGCCTTTGGAACGAGCTCGACGCCAAGTAAGGCTTCAGGGATTGGAAGACTCCATTGATGTCCGGCACGGAAATGGATTGGAAGTTGTGAGCCCTGAAGACGAGATCACCGCTGTCTCTATATGCGGTATGGGCGGTGTCTTAATCACAGATATATTGGAAAGAGGGAGAGAAGAAGGACGATTGACCGGCCGCGAACGATTAATTTTACAGCCTAATGTGGGAGAATACAACGTTCGCAAATGGCTCTTGGCGAACAGCTACACCATCGTTGCGGAAGAATTGGTCGAAGAAAACGATAAGATGTATGAAATTATTGTGGCCGAAAAGAGCGAAACTCCTCCTTCTTATACCGAAAAAGAATTGAAATACGGAGTGTACCTTCCAACAGAACATACGGTGTTATTTAAAAAGAAATGGACCCACGAACTTGAAAAGTCCACTTTTATTCTTGAACAACTCGCTCAATCCAACTCTCCTCAAGAAGAGAAAATCAATGAATTGAAACGCCACATTGAGGAAACGAAAGGGATGATTTCATGACTGTTTTGACTGGAGAAGCATTTATCCAGAGATTTGAAACGTTCGCTCCTCCTTACTTAGCGATGGGTAACGACCCGATTGGGCTTGCAGTAGGGACAGCAAAACAGCCGGTCCAGCGCATGCTCGTCACTTTGGATGTTCGGCCTGAAACGGTGGAAGAGGCGATTGAAAAAAAGGTTGATTTCATTTTTGCCCACCATCCACCGATATTCCGTCCGGCAAAAAACTTGATGACGGACGATCCTCAAATACAGATGTACGCCGATTTGTTGAAACATGATATCACAGTTTATTCCGCACACACCAACTTGGATGTGGCGGAAGACGGGATGAACGATTGGCTGGCAGAAGCCATCGGATTGGAACAAACGGAAGTGCTCACTCCTACGTATACGGAAGCGTACAAAAAGCTCGCTGTTTTCGTACCGGTGACCAGTCAAGAAACGGTCCGACGTGCCCTTCATGATGCGGGAGCAGGGGAAGTCGGCGATTATAAAGATGTGTCTTATACACTGGAAGGTTTAGGCCGGTTCACCCCCCAAGAAGGGGCGCATCCGTCAGAAGGGGAAGTTGGCAAACCGGAGTCGGTGGAAGAAGTCAAAATTGAAATGATTCTCCCTGAACATAAGGTGCCGCATGTGGTAGACGCATTGAAAGAGGCACACCCTTATGAAGAACCGGTGTTTGATTTATACACAATTGATCATTACCAAAAACAATACGGTGTGGGACGCATCGGAAATCTGACAGAACCGATGCCTTTCCAAGTTTTTCTAGAAAAAGTGAAACAAGTATTTGATGTGGATGGTCTGCGTTACATCGGTGAAGAAGAGGATCGTATGATTCGCCGAGTGGCTGTTTTAGGCGGCGACGGCGGCAAGTATTATACAGACGCTCTAAAAAAAGGGGCGGACGCCTATATCACCGGGGATGTTTATTACCACACCGCCCATGACATGCAGACGGCCGGACTGACTGTGGTCGATCCAGGACACCACATTGAAAGCATCTGCAAAGAACCTTTGACCCGCTTGTTCACCCAATGGGCGAAAGAAGAAGAATGGGACGTGGAAATCTTGCCTTCTGAAGTATCCACTGAACCGTTCCGTTTCTTTTCCTGAACCAATCACACACATAAAAACTGCTGAAGAGAGAGGAAAATTGCCATGTACGAAAATTTAGTCCCGCGTTTTATCCGCTACGTTCAAACAGAAACTCGTTCCGACGAGACAAGCACCACCATCCCAACCACTCAAAGCCAGGTGGATTTTGCAAAAATGCTGATGAATGAATTGACCGAAATGGGCTTGGAAGAAGTGGAATACAACACCAACAATGGCTACGTCACAGCCACACTTCCATCAAACATCGATAAAGAGGTACCGGCAATCGGTTTTATCGCTCACATGGACACGGCCGACTTCAACGCGGAGAATGTGCAGCCGCAAATCCATGAAAACTATGATGGTTCAGCAATCGTCTTAAACGAAGAAGAAAACATCATTCTTTCTCCTGCCGACTTCCCGAACCTGAAAAAGTACGTCGGTCAAACCTTGATTACAACCGACGGCACCACACTACTTGGATCGGATGACAAGTCAGGAATCGCAGAGATTATGACCGCTTTGGAAATCATGTTGAACGATCCTTCCATCAAGCACGGGAAAATCCGTGTCGGTTTTGGACCGGATGAAGAAATTGGAATCGGAGCAGACCGCTTTGATGTCCAACATTTTGCAACTGACTTCGCCTACACGGTGGATGGTGGACCGGTAGGCGAATTGGAGTATGAAAGCTTCAACGCAGCATCCGCCCGCTTGAAAATTCAAGGAAAAAACGTCCACCCGGGAACAGCGAAAGATCAAATGGTCAATGCCTTGAAGCTGGCGCTTGCCTTTGATCGAAAGCTTCCAGAGCTGGACGCTCCGGAACACACTGAAGGACGGGAAGGGTTCTACCATCTTCATGGACTGAGAGGCACGGAAGAAGCAGCGGAAATGGAATACATCATCCGCGACCACGACCGTACCTTGTTTGAACACCGCAAAGAGACGATGCAGCGTATCACGGACGCGATGAACAAAGAATTGGGCATGGAGCGGATTCACCTTACTCTGAAAGACCAGTACTACAACATGCGTGAAGTCATTGAAAAAGACATGCGCCCGGTGGAAGTCGCGAAAAAAGCGATGGAAAACTTGAATATCGAACCGATCATCAAACCGATCCGCGGCGGAACAGACGGGTCGAAAATTTCCTTCATGGGATTGCCGACACCAAACATTTTTGCAGGCGGCGAAAACTTCCACGGCCGCTATGAATTTGTTTCCGTGGAAAGTATGCAAAGAGCAACCGATGTGATAGTAGAAATCGCCCGCTTGACAGCAGAAAAAAATTAAACTATTTCATTTACCCCCTTTGAGCTGGCTCTTGCCGCTTCAAAGGGGATTTTTGTTTGAAAAGGTTCTTTATGCGAAAGTTTGTTCCCTTATTTGGAGGAAATGGGTTTCGAATGCCTGGAGATATGGTAAAATAAGACACAGAAGCCTGAAAGGAAGGAGCACGGACTATGAGCTTACAATTTGTCCTTGGACGAGTGAATACGCCGAAAAGAGAAACTTTATTGGACGAAGTGGCTGAGATTTTGCACAACGATCCGGACAGCAATATTTTTTACTTGGTCCCGGACCATATCAAATTCGAATCTGAGATGAACGTGTTGGATTATTTGCACAAACACCCTTATTTCAACGACCGTGAATTCATGGGCATGATTCAATTGCAAGTCTTCAGTTTCAGCCGATTGGCATGGTACTTTTTACAAAACTCCGCTGTTTTTAATCATCCGCAGTTGACGGAGACGGGATTGACCATGTTGGTCCGCCGTATTTTAGCGGACATCGAAGAGGAGTTGACGATCTATCGTGGAGAAAGTCACAACAGTGGATTTGTCGCAAAAATCACCGAATTACTGATGGAACTGCGGAGCGGGCAGATTGATTGGGAAGATTTGTCTCACTTGGACAACCAACTCGAAGCCTCGCCCAGAGAAGAAAATCTGCGCCTGAAAATCCAGGACATTCAATTGATTTACCAAGCTTTCATGGATGCATTGATTGGCAAATACATTGAACGAGAAGACATCATGGAGGCATTGATCAATAAAGTCAATCAAAACGACATGTCACACACGTATGTGTTTGTCGAGCATTTCCAACGATTCAATGCCCAGGAGCAGCAGCTGTTACTGGCATTGATGAAACAAACAAAAAAAGTGACGGTTGCGTTGACGCTGGATAAAAAGTACACGGATGCCAAACCCGAGTCGCATGAGTTGTTCTATACGACAGGGGACACGTATTACCGGCTCTACCAAGCAGCCAGAGAGAACGGTATCCCCGTCTTGTTCGATAAAGTGTTGACCGATATTCAAAGCGACCACTGCAGCGAACTAGACCAATTGGAACGATTCTGGGTGGAAACCAGCCAGTTCTCCAGCGTCTCCCAGAAAGGCTACCCGTTGAAAATGGGCGGATGCATTCAAATTTGGGAGGCGGAAAACAAGCAGGCGGAAGTCATGCACACTGCGACCGCCATACGGGATTTGATTGCGGACGGAAAGGCCCGTTTCAAAGACATTCTGGTCTTGGCTCGAAACATGGAAGAATATACGCCGATCATCCATTCGCTCTTTGAACGAAACGACATCCCTCTTTTTGTGGACCAGGCGGACACGATGTCCGGTCATCCCTTGGTGGAATTTATTCAAGCCCTGCTGTTGATCCGGAAACGGAACTGGCGGTATCCCGACATCATGCGGCTGCTCCGGACGGAACTGTTGGTTCCGCAGACCGAGCAAAATCCGCCTGCCGAACGGACGGAACGCATTGCATTTTACCAACGTCAGAATCAGGAATTTCGAAACCAGGTAGATGTGACAGAAAATGTGGTCCTCGCTTACGGGTACGAAGGAAACCAATGGACCCAAAGAGAGCCTTGGACCTACACAAGTTTTGAACTGGACGAGATGAGCGAGCAAACCGATGAAGACAAGCGCATAGAAGAAATTGCTAACCGTGTGAAAGAATACCTTTCGGGAACGTTGCGGACTTTTTACAATCAATTGGATCGCGCCAAAAGCAATGCGGAGGCGGCTCGTGTGTTGTATCAATTCCTTGAACGAAACGGCATCAATGACCAAATGTTGTTTTGGCGGGATCAAGCGATTGAAGAAGGCGACTTGGACTCAGCCAGGGAACACGAGCAAGTATGGCAGACGTTTATCCAGCTGTTGGATGAATTTGTCGACGTGTTGGGAGAAGAAGAATGGGACTTGGATCATTTCTTGACCATTTTGGAAACGGGGTTCGAAAATGCCACCTTCAGCATTGTTCCTCCAAGCATCGACCAAGTGATCTTTTCTAATTTTACGAGCGTTCGTTCCGGCACCTCGAAAGTGGTCTTTATACTGGGGATGACCGACACCCATTTGCCGTCTCGTATGGAGAACGACTCTATATTGACGGACGAAGACCGGGCCTTTTTCGATGCACAGTTGGACCCGGAAAAATATTTGCGTCCGGGAACCGATGCTCAGCTGGCTTCGGAACCGTTCACCGCTTACCTGGCATTCATGGCCGCATCTGAAAAACTTTACTTTTCTTATCCAAAGAAAAACGACAATAATGGAGATAACAACCTGTCTCCTTATATTCAACGTATTGCGGACGGCTTGAATGTGCCTATTCAGAAAAAAGCCGCAGACGTTATTTCGGTAAAGGATCCGACAGCCCAAGAAGTGTTTTCCTTTATCGGAGCCCCACAAGAAACCCTCAGCCAATTGATTCTCGTGATGCGGGAAGGCATCGATCAAAAACAGATGCCGCACGAATTTTGGCTGCAGCTTTACCAGTACTTCGCCTCCAAATACAAAGACAACTTCCTGTTCAATCGGATTTTGTACAGTTTAAGCCGAAAAAACATCCCTGTACGGTTGGAGCCGGAATTATCAGAACAATTGTATGGAAAAGAGCTCTATTTGTCTGTATCTCAGCTGGAAAGTTTTTACCTGGATCCGTACAGCCACTTCTTGGAATACGGGCTGCGACTGAAAGAACGACCGGAGCAGGAACTGACGCCCGCGGGTACGGGAAGCTTCTTCCACGACGCGTTGGATCAAATGTTCAAATCCTTAGTGGAACAAAATGTCCCACTGCGGGAGGTGGACCCGTCCAAAATCCAACAAATCACGGATCAAGTGCTGGAGTCTCTTTACAGCAAAGAAAAGTACAGCATTTTATCGGTATCGAATCGCATGCGGTTTATCCGCCAGCAGTTGGCACGCACCATCAAACAGATGGCTTGGGCGTTGACTCAGCAGAGTGGCCGCAGCGGCATGCAGACGCGAGAGTCAGAAGTGCTATTCGGCCGAATCGGTTCTCAAACCGGCATCCCGGGTCTTTCTTTCCCGCTTCAAAAAGGCGGCACGCTGCATGTCCGTGGAAAGATTGACCGCATTGACACCTTGGAGGTCGGAAACGATTTGTATCTGAGCGTTGTAGACTACAAGTCGGGGGATAAAAAGATCAACTTCACCGATTTCTTTTACGGATTGGCGATGCAGATGTTGACCTACCTGGAAACGGCATTGGTGCACTCCGACCAACTGCTTGGGAAGAAAGCTCAACCGGCCGGTGCCTTTTATTACCATATTCAAAATCCGTTTGTGCGTCCCGGCAAAGCCGTCGACGATGAAGCGCTCATCAAAGAGCTGCTGAAGAAATTCAAACTGGAAGGCATTCTGTTGAATGAAGAAGAACTGGTGGGCCGGTTGGATCATTCATTGGAGGAAAAAGAAGATTCCTTGGTTTACCCTTTGTACAAAAACAAAGACGGCATCATCACGTCCAAAAAGTTCCTGACAAAAGAACAATTAAATCTTCTGCTGGAATACAACAAGAAGAAAATCATTGAAGCCGGGAACCGTATTTTGCGCGGCGAAACGACCTTGGAACCCTTCAACGAGAAAAAACAGTTCACCCCTTCGGTAGGGGGGCCGTACCGGGCGATTTCGCAATTTGATGTGCTGCTTCCAGAGAATAACTACCGCACGATGAAGAAGATGGATATGAATGAAGTGTTCGATAAACTGAAAGAAGAAGTAGAAACAGAACAAACAGATGAGGAGGAAGATGAGGAATGAGACAACCACTGCCAATCAAACCTCCAGGCAGTCGTTTCACCGACAGCCAATGGCAATCAATCCATGATGGAGGAGAAAACCTCCTTGTCTCCGCATCAGCCGGATCAGGAAAAACAACGGTGTTGGTCGAGAGGGTTATTGAAAAAATCAAGGCCGGAGTCAGCATCGATGAATTGCTCGTTGTGACGTACACAAATGCCGCTGCACGGGAAATGAAAGAACGGATTCAAACAGCCATTCAAAAAAGCATCAACAACGAACCCGAAAGCGACCAGCGCCGTCATTTAGTGCGGCAGCTGCCGTTGTTGGGACACGCAGACATCAGCACGCTGCATTCGTTTTGCTTGAAGGTCATCCGCCGCTTCTACTATTTGATTGACTTAGATCCGGTGTTCCGGCTGTTGGCTGATGAGACGGAAGTGCTGCTGATTAAAGAAGAAGTGTGGGATGAAGTCAGGGAAGAACTATACGGGGAAGAAGGCACGCTGTTCAAAAAACTGGCTGCCACCTATTCCAATGACCGGAATGACGATCGGTTGTCTGAAATGATTTTTTCTCTGCATGAATTCTCGCGCGCCAATCCCGACCCTGATCGTTGGCTGGACTCTTTGGCATCTTTGTATCAAGTGAAAGACAATACGCTCGCTTCCAGCCCGTTGTACGAGAAATTGATCCGTCCTCAGTTGCTGCAGATTTTGGATACATGTATTGAATTGGTCGACACCGCTCATAAAATGGGCGAAGGAGAAGAAGAACTTGACAAGCTGAACAAACTGTTGGAGGAAGAGCGGGCAGCTTATCAGTCCATCCGGGACGCCGTTTCGCACAATCAATTGGAAAGCGCGCACCGGCAAATCCAAGCGATGGCTTTCGCAAGATGGAGTGCGCCGAGAAAGAAAACCACCCCTGAAGAAGTAAAAGAAGCCGCGAAAGAAATGAAAGTCTTTCGTGACAAAGCCAGAGACGGACACAAACGGTTGCTGCAGGAATATTTCTTGGTTTCTCCTCAGCAACAGGTCGATATGATGGGAGAAGTGGGCGAACTGGTACAGGAGATGGCCCGGGTCACGAAGCGCTTCACCCAGGCGTATCAAGATTACAAACAATCACGGAAATTGCTGGACTTCAACGATTTGGAGCACTATACATTGCGGATTCTTGCCATCAATGAAGACGGACGGTGGCATGCAAGTGAAGCGTCCGATTTTTACAGGAGACAGTTCAACGAAGTGATGGTGGATGAGTACCAAGACATCAACCGGCTCCAGGAACAAATTTTACGGTGGTTGACACAGCCTCAGGACGACAAAGGAAACTTGTTTATGGTCGGAGACGTCAAACAGTCCATCTATGCTTTCCGTCTGGCAGACCCTGGTTTGTTTTTGGAGAAGTACGCACGCTATGCAGAAGGAGACGGTGGACAGCGGATTGTGCTGTCTGAGAATTTCCGTTCCCGGAAAGAAGTGCTGGACTTTACCAACCTTATTTTCCGGCAGTTGATGGACAAAGAAGTGGGGCAGCTGGCATACGACGAAGCTGCAAAATTGGTTCTCGGGTTCCAGAACTTTCCTGACGAACCAGGCTATGAAACAGAAGTGTTGATTTTCGAAAAAGAAGAAGAGGACACGGAAGAAAACGAAGAAGAGTTGTCTTCGGATTTTCAAATTGATTCCAAAACAAAAGGCGAACTCACCATGACGGCTGAGAAAATTTTGGAATTGCGCCAAAACGGGTTTCAGGTGTACGACAAAAAAGCAGATGAAAAAAGGCCGATCAAGTACAGCGATATCGTATTGTTGACACCGACAAAGAAAAACAATCTGGCCATCCAAGATATCTTCAGCCAGCTAGGTATTCCGACATCTGTAAAAGACACACAAAATTACTTCCAGACCACAGAAGTAACCATCGTGATGTCCCTTCTGAAAGTGATCGATAACCCTCACCAAGACATCCCTTTGGCGGCCGTGTTGCGTTCGCCGATAGTGGGACTGGATGAAAACGACTTGGCGGCCATTCGGATTGCCAATAAAACATCCGATTTTTACGATGCGTTGATCACGTATTGGAGAGGTTACTTGAAAACCGAATCGACCATCGTGAGAGAACAGCGTCTGTTCAACAAAGTGGACCACTTTTTACAGCAATTGGAACGATGGCGCGAGCAGGCGAGAAGAATGAGACTGGTCGATTTGATTTGGCTGATTTACCGCGAAACCGGAATTATGGAGTATGTCAGCGGCATGAGTTCCGGAAAGCAGCGAAAAGCCAACTTGCACGCTTTGTACGAGCGTGCAGCAAATTACGAAAAAACAACGTTCAAAGGGTTGTTCCAATTCATCCGATTTATTGAACGCATGCAGAAAAAAGACAAAGACTTGGCGGAACCTGCAGGGATGGCAGAATGGGAAGACGCCGTCCGCGTCATGACGATTCATGCCAGCAAAGGCTTGGAATTTCCGGTGGTCTTTGTTATGGACATGAGCAAGCAGTTCAACCAACAAAATTTGAGACAACCGTATATATTGGATGAAAATTACGGTGTTGGGGCGGAGTACAAAAACCTCGACAAACGCCTTTCTGTCCCTACCTTGCCGCAACAGGCACTGAAAACAGAAAAGAAAAACAAATTGCTTTCTGAAGAGATGCGAGTGCTGTACGTGGCGCTCACCCGAGCCGAACAAAAGCTTTTCTTGGTCGGCAGCTATAAGAATCAAGACGAAGCATGGCAGAGATGGGGACTCGTCTCCGGTCATCAGCCGACGATTCTGCCCGGAGACTTGAGGTTGAATGCCCGGAGCATGATGGATTGGATCGGTATGAGCTTAGTGCGGCATCCGGACAGCGGACAAACGCAGTTTCCTGACAGTCATAATTCCGAAGTCAAGAACCATGCTGCACGTTTTTCCATTCACTTCATAACGAAAAAAGAAGTGGAAGAAACAGCAATCAAACTCCGTTCACTTGAAGGAGAAGAATGGTATGAGGAATTTCGGACTAAACAGACCCCGTTGAAAACCAACCAAGAAACCATCGATGCTGTCAAGAAAGCCATTGAGAAGATGAATATCCAGTATACGTACCAAGCGGCGACACAAACGACCAGTTACCAATCCGTTTCAGAAATCAAACGCTTGTTTGAAGACCCGGATGAAAACAATTTGGTCAAATTGGACGTCACGACTCCCAGGGGCCAGAACCGGTATGTGCAAGACGAACTGGAACGCCCGTCTTTCATCAGCGAGTTAACAGTTCCAACTCCGGCTGAAATCGGGATGGCCGCTCACCTTATCCTGCAGTCACTGGATTTGTCGGAAAAACCGAACTCCGCTTCGTTGGACGCACTAGTCCAGCAAATGGTGGAAGAGGGGACACTGAAGGAAGACGTCGCTTCCCGTGTGGATAAGGATAAACTTCTCCGCTTCTTCAATACCGATCTGGCGGAACGGATCATTCAAAACGTTCAATCCGTCCAACGGGAAGTTCCATTTTCTTTGATGATGAATGCTTCGTTGATATTCGAAGGAATGGAATCGGAGGGAGACGACAAGATCTTGATTCACGGGATTGTGGATGGATATATTGAAGAGGAAGACGGTTTGGTCCTGTTTGATTACAAAACCGACCGAGTGGAAAGATTTGGGGAACGAGCCGCAGAGGTCATGCTGGACAAATACAGGGGACAAGTGAATTTGTATCGAGCAGCATTGGAGAATATCCTGGCCAAACCGGTCAAAGAAAGTTACCTTGTTTTGTTGGACACCACCCAAATTGTACCTGTGCAATAATATTCCAGGCGCAAAAGAACCACTCCTTTTTACGTAAGGAGTGGTTCTTTTTTTGAGAAGACTAATCGTTTGGCGTGTAATCCACACCGGTTGTGTAGGTGTTGGCTGCATCCCATAGGAGGAATTCATTTACGCCATTGTCATTCAATGCTTTGATTTGTGCTTCAACAGCTGCGGCATCGTAAACCATATAATTTCCCGCGCCTAAGTAGGAAGCGGTAAAGTCTTGAAGCCATGGACGGGAAGTTGGAGGTTTTTCCAAATTTGCGAGCACTTCATTTTCAACTTTCATGTACTCATCGACCAGACGGTAAGGTTCCAAATCTGGTTTTGGAATGTCGAAATAGCCGTTCCCCCAATGGCTTGGGTAAATCATCGAAGAAATCACATCCACATTCTCAGAGATTTTTGAGAAGTTTTGGCCGATACCGGGAGCTTCCGGAAGGGTGGCGGAATAGCCGAAAATGTCAACAGATACGTCCACGCCATACGGTTGCAATTCCTGTCGGGCGTAAGCCACAAAATCCGTCACGGCTTGTACCCGCTGCTGGACATCGTCTAAATCACCCGTTTCATAGTCTCCACGGGTATAGTTGAGCGTTTTGGAATGGTGTTCAAAGCCTTCCGGGAAGCGGACATAATCGAATTGAATCTCTTTGAATCCCATTTTGGCGGCTTGTTTTGCGATGTCGACGTTGTATTCCCAAACCTCTTTGGAGAATGGATTGACAAAATTTTCACCGCGTCCATTTGCCCAGACACTTCCGTCATCATGGGTAAACGACAACTCAGGCCGTTCCTGTGCCAATCGGGAATCTTTGAAGACAACCACGCGGGCGATCGGATAAATTTGATTTTCTTCGAGTGTCGCCATCATTTCTTCCGGCTCAACATAATTTTTGGTGTATTTTTGGACAACTTCGTTCTCGGATTGCAACTCCATCGTCAAATCTCCGAAGTCGTCTTTCACGTCGATGACCATAGCATTCAAGTCTGTGTTATTCGTCAATTCAACCAACTGTTCCATACGTCCGCCACCGGCTGAATTCCCGGTCACATAAATTCCTTTGACGCCGTCTTCCGGATAAGCAATCTCGACTCCGCTGTCGTAGACGAACTGTTTTGGAAACTCTTCAGGGATCGATAAAATAGGTTCGGTGTTCACTTGCAGCAAGTTCGTTTCTGGTGTTTCTTCTGCAGACACTGAGACCGGAGAAAGGCTGAGAGCGCCCACTGCAACGGTCAAGCCGGCAATCATTTTTCTGTTCACGTTCATTCAGCGGATACCTCTCTTTCGGGACTGTAAATTAGTTTTGGATCAATCAATGTATAGCCTTTTTCCTCCAAGCCTGTTGTGATGTCTGCCACGGCATCACGCGTCCACGTACGGTCGTGCATCAACAGATTGGCGCCGTCATTCAAGTAAGGCGTGTTGAGCATGATATCGGCCAATGCTTCGGGGTCCTGGTAATCCGGTTCCCAATCATAGCCGTATGTCCAATTCATCAAAACCATACCTTCTTCTTCGGCGATTTGACGGGAATAATCAGAATTCACTCCATGAGGGGCGCGGAAGAAACGTGGGCGGACACCAACGATTTCTTCCACCACATCATTGGTGCGAACAATTTCTTCATGTTGCTCTTCTTCGCTGATTTGTGTCAAGACAGGGTGGGTGTATGTATGATTCCCAATTTCAAATCCCATATCATAAATCGTTTGTAAATCTTCTTTTCCTTCTTCGGATTCCAAATACATGCCGTTAACGAAGAAGATGGCTGGGGCGCCAAGTTCGTGCAGCGTCTCGGCAATTTGAACAGCATTGCCGTCAGGGGCATCGTCAAAGGTCAAAAGGGCGACTTTGGTTTCGCCGTCTTCTTCTATCGGGTCGATGGTAAATGTCGCGGAGTTCACTTCATGCGTATACGCAACACGTTCTTCTTCGATAGTTTCTTCTTCCACAGCAGCGGTGGAGTCTTGTGTTGTGTCCACCATTACTTGAGAGGCAGTATCTGTTTCTTCAGTAGCGCCTAAAGAAGTTTCTCCCGCTTGGCATCCCGCCAGAATAAAGGTAGAGAAGAGGGCGGAAAATAATACGATTCGTTTCAAGCAAATGCTCCTTTCTTAATTAGAATTTGTTTGTTCCTTCAAAGTAAACATCAGAGCCGTATTGGCTTCTTGCAGATCACTCAACGTCTCATCCAAATTCAGCAGCTGTTGTTTGGATGTTTCGTCTTCATCGGAAATGGCCTCAATTCCATTGGCCATCGTTTCATAAGAAGCATCTTCGCCAGCCAAGGACTCAAAAAAGTGCGTTTGGTTTTCCAAAGCAGAAGCATAGTGGGCAGTAAAGTCTTGAAGCGATTCAGCGGCTTTTTCCAACGAAGCCACGACCGCGTTCAATTCCGCTTCTGGAAGTTCTTGGTTCTCTTCTTCCGTCAACGCACGATAGTGTTCACTCAAGTTATCGGATTGCTCTTCAATCGTTTGTAGTGTTTCTTTTCTTGTATCAATATTCGCAAACACCTCAGAAGAACCATCGCTTAAAGAACTCAAATCTTCGTCTTCAGCCAGTGTTGATTCGAAAGCCGGCTGCAGGTCTGTTTCCGTTTGAATCAACGTGTTGAGTTGGGATACGACCTCAGAAGTTTGTGTGTCAATGGATTCAGAGACAGCGGAGACTTGTTCCGCTCGATCAGCACATCCACCCAGCAGTAGCACTCCCGAGCCGATGCCTAATAATATGTAACGGGATGTTTCTCTCATGATTTTCTCCTTTATTAACAAATTGCTTAAATATAAGCTTTGTTTAGTATAACAAAATAAACCGGTACACTAAAACAAAACACACCTTTACAAGAAAAAATCTGTGGTGGGGCAGAAAAACGAAGGACAGCAGGAGAGAAAACTCTCTCTATGATTCTTTCAAGAATTACTGTAAAATATATAAGAGTACAATTATTGGATCGTTTGATTCTTTGTAGAGGAGTAACCTATGTTTAGTTATTATTTACTGGCCGCCGTTATTGTTTTAGTGGACCAACTCACTAAATATCTGACTGTTCAAAATATTGAACTACACGACATCATTCCTGTTGTTCCAGATATGTTTTCGTTGACGTACATCCAAAATACCGGCGCCGCCTGGAGCATTTTAGAAGGTCGGATGATCTTTTTTTATGTGGTGACGGTCATCGTTGTGGCAGGCATCATCTACAATTTGCATAAATATGGACACGAAAGCAAACTGTTTGCCGTCTCACTCGCTTTTGTTTTGGGAGGAGCTCTCGGAAACTTCATCGACCGCCTTGCTCATCAGTATGTTATCGACATGATTCGACTGGAATTCATTGACTTTCCAATCTTCAATATCGCCGACGCCGCCTTGACGGTGGGGGTTCTGTTGATGATTGTATACATTTTCTTCTTTGAAGAAGAAAAAACTCAAAAACAACCGAAAAAGGACTGAAGCTTAACCTATGAGTACCACTTATTATTTTACAATTGAAAACGAGACCGGACGGATCGACAAAGTCTTGACGGAGCTCATGCCGGAAGTGTCTCGTTCCCAAATACAACTTTGGATCAAAGAAGAGAATGTCACCGTGAATGACAAAGTCGTCAAACCTAACTATAAAGTGCAATCCCAAGACGAAATCGAAGTAGTGGAGCCCGATCCGGTTCCGTTGGACGCAGTTGCAGAAGACCTGCCTTTGGAAATTGTTTATGAGGACAGGGATGTTGCCGTCATAAACAAACCTCAAGGCATGGTGGTGCACCCTTCGTTTGGACACACAAGCGGTACATTGGTGAATGCATTGCTGCATCACATGGACGATTTGTCCGGCATCAACGGCACGATTCGCCCGGGAATCGTCCACCGGATTGACAAAGACACATCGGGACTGCTGATGATTGCCAAAAACGATTTTGCACATGAAAAATTGGCAGAACAATTGGCCAACAAAACGTCACGTAGAGAATACGTGGCTTTGGTTCATGGTGTGATTCCCCACAAACGAGGAACCATTGATGGACCAATCGGAAGAGACAAAACGGATCGGAAAAAATTCGCTGTGACAGAAGGAGGAAAACCGTCTGTCACTCATTTCACCGTGTTGGAGCGGTTCAAAGACTATACGTTGGTTTCTTTAGAATTGGAAACAGGACGTACACACCAAATCCGGGTACACATGAATTACATCGGACATCCCGTTGCCGAGGACCCGATGTACGGACCACGAAAAACGCTAAAAGGAAACGGGCAGTTCCTGCATGCCAAGTTATTGGGGTTCACTCATCCAAGAACCGGAGAGGAACTGGTTTTTGAAGCACCAATACCCGAAGTTTTCCAAAAACAATTGGATGAGTTAAGAGGAGTTTCCAATACGTAAAGATAGAAGGAGGAAAAAGAATGCACGAAGTGGAAGTTGTCGATTCTGCGGCGATGAAACGGGCATTGACACGTATCTCTTATGAGATCATCGAACGCAACAAAGGGGTTAAGGATGTGTTGCTTGTCGGTATCAAAACCCGTGGGGAATACATTGCCCAACGGATTGCGCAGCGCATTGAGGAAATCGAAGGAGAAAAAGTTGCTTACGGTACAGTGGACATCACGCTCTACCGCGATGACCGCCATGATTCCGGGGAGGCCTTCGAGCCTGAATTTAAAGGTGCAGACTTACCCGAAGAAGTTGAAAACAAAATTGTGATTTTGGTGGACGACGTCATCTATACAGGCCGGACTATCCGGGCAGCGATGGATGCGGTAATGGACGTCGGACGGCCAAAACGAATCATGGTTGCGGCTTTGGTGGACAGAGGCCACCGGGAACTGCCGATTCGCGCCGATTTTATCGGGAAGAACGTGCCCACTTCAAAAAAAGAACAAGTAAGAGTATCTGTTGCGGAGTTGGACAAAAAAGACTCCGTTTCAATTCTGCGGACAATCGAGTAGGAGATAAATGATTCATTCATTTATCGTCCTCTCACACCACCGTACGTACGGTTCCGTATACGGCGGTTCAATATCTTAAGTAAGCAGACTCTGCCAGGTCTCGTAGTGAAACTACGTTCCACCGGTAGAGTCTTTTCGTTGTAAGCACCCAATGAACTTCAGGTGTTTTTGACAGTCTCCAGTATTTCTTTCTAGAGTAACCAATGCGTTTAGCACTGTCCATATCTAGACCTAAACGCATTAATCTGCTAATCTTAGTACGTGGATTTTTCCATCTTTTTA
>NZ_AUCD01000051.1 GCF_000429585.1 Atopococcus tabaci DSM 17538 | reverse complement strand
CAAAAGCCATTAGTGAAGTATCTTGGTCGCAATTTAGAACAATGTTGGAATACAAAGCAAAATGGTATGGAAAGCAGGTTTTCACAGTAGCAAAAAATTTTCCATCGAGTCAATTATGTTCAAATTGTGGCTATCAAAATAAAGACGTTAAAAATCTCGGATTGCGTGAGTGGGAGTGTCCTAATTGTCATACCCATCATGACCGAGATATTAACGCAAGTTTGAATCTTAAAAATGAAGCCATAAGGCTTCTAACCGTAGGAACTACGGGGGTAGCCTAATCAATAACTAGCCGATAGGCTGGTGTTCTTAGGAATCCACTATGGCTTTAGCCTAGTGGTAGTTCAAATGGGTCATTCGGAAGTGACGCGCTTCTCGATCTTTCAACCGTCGAACGGGTATTGAATGTGTTGTTTTTGGCGTGGGTGTTTCTCGTTCTTCCCAACCTTCCGCTTGCCGGCATGTTGGTGTCCATCAGACAGATGAGTCAACGGTATTTGTATCTGCATGCGGGAGCGTTCTTGCTGGTAGTTGCTGCGGGCATCGTGTTCTTCATGGGAGAAAGTACACTCGTGTGGGGGACTGCGGAGGACAAAGTGAGTGATCACTTTGTCCTCTCAAAAGACTCACCAACACTATTTGACATAGAGCCAAAAAGCATGCTTCCTATGGAGCATGCTTTTTTGTTGTTTTATGAAGGGACATATTTTTTGGTTTGAAAGCGTCTTTTTGGTACAGTGAACACGAAAGGGGAGAATGCATGTGAACGTATTAATCGTAGGAGCAAACGGCCAAATCGGGACACAAGTGGTGGACCTGTTGAAAGACAGCGACAAACACACACCGGTGGCCATGGTCCGAAAAGAAGAGCAGGTAGAAGAATTTAAAGAAAAAGGAGTACAAACCGTGCTGGTTGACTTAGAAAGTTCGGTGGAAGAGTTGGAAAGCGCCATGGATAATATGGACGCGGTGGTCTTTACAGCCGGGTCCGGCGGCAGCACGGGGTATGACAAGACGTTGCTGATTGATTTGGACGGAGCGGTGAAAGTCATGGAAGCGGCAAAAGCAAAAGGCGTCGACCGTTTTGTGATGGTCAGTGCGTTTGGCGCAGACAACCGGGATTACTGGAACGAAAGCATCAAACCTTATTATGTAGCCAAACATTACGCTGACTTATACTTGGAAGGAAGCGGCTTGACTTACACCATCGTCCGTCCCGGAGCCTTGACAAATGATGAAGGAACCGGGAAAGTACGGTTGGAAGAAGCGATTCGATCAGGGGATAATTTTGATATCCCGCGTGCAGATGTGGCCCGATTGTTGGTCGAAACATTGGACACGGAAGCTGCTTACAACAAAGCGTTTGACGTGGTCGGCGGGGATACGTCCATTAAAGAAGCGTTGAAGTCTATTTAAACATTCACCGGTGCATTGGTTTGAAAGCTGATGTGCCGTTTTTTTAACTGCCGTGAACAGCGTTGAAAGCAGCCGTTCCTGGAAAAGAGGTGGCACATGATTCAGCTGTATCATCAAGAAAAAAATGGAAATATTCGCAGAGTTGAAGCGGAAAACGGACAACCTGTTCATTGGGTCCATCTTTTGGAACCGGAAGAAGATGAAATTAGTCGATTGATTCAACGTTTCCGGCTGCCCAAAGACTTTTTGACAAGTGCATTTGATCCTGACGAATTGGCTCGTTTTGAAAAACTGAAAAGAAGCGATGGAAGAGAAGTGTTTTTGATTGTCTTAAATTATCCGAAAAAATTGGCGGGGGAAGATTACCAGTATACTACCCGGCCTTTGGTGTTGATTTTAATGGACGATTTAATCATCACCGCTTCGGAGGAAATGCCTTCGTTTCTAAAAGAAACGGTCTCCGGGGGGAAGAAAGAGCGGTTCCTCGGGGATGACCCGATTCAGTTTGCGTTGAAACTGGTGATGGATATTGCGCGACAGTACATTCTGTGTTTGAAAAAAATTCATGCGGCCACAGAACGGGTGGAGCGGCAGATCATTGAGTCTTCCAAAACGGAGTATTTGATCAATATGATGTATCTGAAGAAAAGCCTGGTGTATATCCGCACGTCCATCGACACCAATCACCCCGCCATCCATGAACTGGAAACATTGAAAGGTCTCCAAAAAAGCCAAGCGCGGCAGGCGTTGCTGCATGATGTGCACATCGAAACTGTCCAGGCTGAAAAGATGGCCGAACAGACCCTTTTGCTGCTGGAACACATCAGCGATATGGTGTCTTCCATCATCAACAACAACGTGAACCGGGTAATGAAACTGCTCACGTCCATCACACTGCTTTTGACCATACCTACATTGGTGGGAGGTCTGTGGGGGATGAATGTTCCGGTCCCGCTGGCACGGAATGCATGGGGTTTTTGGTTGATTCTCGGGTTGATCCTTGCTCTCGCATTGATCGTGTACTACTGGCTGAAAAAAAGAGATTTCTTTTGAGCATACGAAAAGGCAGCTGACGGCCGTCAGCTGCCTTTTTTCAGTGTACGCCGGTTCACTTTTCCGTGAGACCGCTGTTTACAAAAAAGTGGGAGACTCTTTCCAGCGCACTTTTCTGTGAAAGGGAGGTTCACGAAAGAGTTACGGCAAAAAGTATCACACAAACAATACGTCTTGTTCCATCTCGTGTCCAATCAAGAGAAGCCAGTCTTCCCGGCCTTTGGGAGCGGTCAATTGGATGCCCAGTGGCAAACCGTCCGCGCTTTTATACGTCGGCAGGCTGATTGCCGGCTGGCCGGTTAAGTTGGCCTGCTGGGTGAAGGGGGTGACCGCCAAGCTCTTGTCGAACATGTCCCACACAATTTCCTGCTGCTCCGCTGCTGTGTATTCTTGGATGTTCCGCATCCGTTCTTTCAATTCTGGGCTGCGGTATTCGCGGTCGACCAAGGGAGCGACTTCCCCCGTTGCCGGCGCGAGAAGCAAGTCGTATGTTTCATGGAACTGAGCCATCTGATAGGCGGCGTAGTCCCATGCGGAAAAGGTGTTGGAGTAATCCGCGGCTGACAGTTTTTTGCCGGCATTGAACAATACCCAGGTGATCAGTTCCATGTCGTCAAAGGCCAGTTTTCGGCCGAGACTTTTTTCGATGTTGCCCATCATGGCGGCCGTTTCTCCTGAATTCATCACATAATAACTCCGCATCAATTCAACTCCGTCGACCGGGGGAGCGGCTTCTTCCACCGGATAGCCTTTCTGCTCAAACCAGCGGACGGCTTGTTTGACCGCTTCTTCCGCCTCTTCGCTGACTGGGGAACCGACCGGTGATTCCAATGTATAAGCGATGCGGAACGGTCGGGTTTTCTCTTCATGCAGTAGGGAAGAGTAGCCTTTTTCAAACAAAGGGGTTTGGAAGGCAGCTCCTTGTTGGACCACCTGCAGGACATCGAGCAGCGCGGCGGTGTCACGGATGGATTTGGTCAATCCAAAACTGACGGCCGCTCCCTGCCAATCTCGTCCTGAACCCGGCCCTACCGGTGTGCGTCCGCGGGTGGGTTTCAAACCGACCAGTCCCGTGAAAGAAGCAGGGATACGGATCGAACCGCCGCCGTCGCTGGCGCTGGCCACCGGCACCATGCCGCTTGCCACGGCCGCTGCCGCTCCGCCGCTTGAACCTCCCGGGGAACGGGTGGTGTCCCACGGATTCAAAGCCGGCTGGTACAGCTCCGAATTTGTGACATTCGTAAAGGAAAACTCGGGCACGTTTGACTGGCCGATGACGACAAACCCAGCCTCTTCCAGTTTTTTCGTGAAACAGCTTGTTTGTTGTGCGACATGATTCTTGAGCAGGCGTGACCCGGAAGTGCTCGGCTCCCCTTTCAACGTATGTCCGGCATCTTTCACTAAAATCGGTACGCCTCCAAAGGGTTTGTCGGAAAAATCCCGTTCCGCCGCTTCTTTCAACGCTTTTTCTTTCCGAGGATGGATGACGGCATTGAGGGAGGGGTTCCATTGTTGGATGATACGAAAGCTTTCTTCAACCAACTCCTCAGGGGACACGCGTTTCTTGCGCACCTCCTGTGCCAGCCGCAACGCATCATCGGTTCGGTTAATTGTGGTGATCGGATTCAACAAGACAACCTCCTAAACTGTTTTCTGTTTCAGTTTACCATTGAACGGGGCGCAGTGAGCAAAAAGAGAGGCATTCTCACGAATGAGCGTGCCTTTCTGGAAGAGAACCAGTCGTTTTGAACTAGATTCAGACCAATTTTGTGTGTGATTTTCACTCAAGAGATAACGTACTGCATGACATAATCGTCCATGACATATCCTCCGCCGATATCGCCGACGTGTTCCCGCAACACATGGAAACCGAGTGCCCGATACGCTTCAATGGAACGGGTATTTTCGCGGTTGACCGTCAATTCGATGGCAGGCAGGCGGTTTTCAATGGCGACCTGTTTCAATTCATCAAACAAGTACCGGCCGATGCCTCTCCCGCGGAAGGAGTGTTTCAGATAATATTTGCTTAAGAACAATTCGGATTCCCGTAAGTCGTACGCGACGTAACCGATCAGTTCGCCGTCTTCTTTGACCAGCCAATACACCGTGCCGGATTCAATTGCCTGACGGATAACATCTTCCGATTGGATGGTGTCCAGCATGTAGGTGACTTGGTCTTCTCCTAAGAGAAGGGTGTAATGCTCACGCCAAATTTCTTCCGCCAAAGAGGCGATGGCTCCGGCATCTGCTGCGCGTGCTTGTACAATCATTGCCATGCTATTGCCTCCTCTGTCTGTTCTAGTTCGTGAAATTAAGCTTCCACCAAGTGTACGAGGAAGTATTTTTTCTTGCCGCGGCGGACGATGATGTATTGGCCGTCAAATGAATCCTTTTCCGTCACAGTGTAATCAGTGTCTTGTACGCGTTCGCCTTTGATGTAGATGGCGCCGTTTTTGATGTCTTCGCGTGCTTGGCGGCGGGACGGTTCGATGTTTGTCACGTCAACCAAAAATTCCACCAAACCGATGTCTTGTTTTGGCGCTGTTGAAGAAGGGACGTGTTGGAACCCTTGTTCAATCTGGCGGGCCGTCAAGTCCTGGATGTTGCCGGAGAAGAGGGCTTCACTGATTTTTTCCGCTTCTTCCAAGTCTTCCTGGCTGTGGACGAAACGGGTCATCTCCTGAGCCAACGTGCGTTGGGCTTCCCGTTTGTGTGGTTCAGTTTTCACTTTTTCTTCCAATGCTTCGATTTCTTCTTTGGATAAGAAGGTGAAGTATTTCAAGTAATGGATCACATCACGGTCGTCCTGGTTGAGCCAGAATTGGTAAAACTCGTATGGGCTGGTTTTTTCCGGATCCAACCATACGGCGCCTTCTGCGGATTTTCCGAATTTGGTTCCGTCCGCCTTCAACAACAACGGAATGGTCAATCCAAATGCTTTGGCTTCTGCGCCTTCTTTTTTGCGGATAAGGTCCAAGCCTGCGGTGATGTTGCCCCACTGATCAGCGCCTCCCACTTGGAGTTGCACGTCTTCGTTTTGGAACAAGTGCAGGAAGTCGACGGATTGGATGATTTGGTACGTGAATTCCGTGAAGGAAATGCCGGTTTCCAAACGGCTGGCCACCACATCTTTTGCCAACATGGTGTTGATGTTGAACTCTTTCCCGAAGTCACGCAGAAAATCCAACACACCCATCCCTTGCCACCAATCGTAGTTGTTGACGAGGTGGATGCCGTTTTCGCTTCCGGCTTCGAACAATTTTTTCATCTGTGCAATCAGTTTGTCCGCGTTGTGGCGGATTTGATCCATGGACTGCAGTTGGCGTTCAGATGTGCGTCCGCTTGGGTCGCCGATGGAACCGGTGGCTCCCCCGATGAGAATGACCGGACGGTGTCCCGCCATCTGGAATCGTTTCAATACCATGAAAGGAATCAAGTGGCCGATGTGCATGCTGTCTGCGGTCGGGTCGACGCCGCAGTAAAGCGAGACACTCTTTTCGTCCAGTAGTTTCTCTAAGCCTTCTTCGTCTGTTTGTTGGTTGATGGCTCCGCGCCATTGCAAATCTTCTAAAATCGTCATGTTCTTCCTCCTACTGTTATTGGGGCTGTGTATAAAAAAGTCCCGGAGAAAAAAGACAGCTCTGCCTTTTCTCCGGGACGAATGTATATCCGTGGTACCACCCTGATTGAGCGTCAAGACGCTCCACTCTTTACTGTTATCGCCAGTAACGCGCCTGAAAAATCAGGGGGCTCCCAGGTGTAATTCGCTGCGTTTGTTTGTGCCGGTTCCCACCAACCACCGGCTCTCTGTCTAACAGGGACAAACCGCTACTGCGCCTTTTCTCAGCCCGTTCATATTCATCTGTTCTCCGTAAGTATAAAAAACAACCACGCCTTTGTCAATAAACAGAAGACTTCTAAAAGACGAGAATCCCGGCAGAGGGAGGTGCCGCATCTTTTTGGCCACAAAGTAAGCTTCTCGTGGCATATCATTCGAGTTCTGTCGGGAGGGTTCTTATAATGAAACTAACAGAATAAGATGGATGAAAAGCTGCTGAGTTTCCTAATAGAAAGAAGGAACAACACTATGGATATCAGAGGGAAAAAGTTGTACAAGTCGCACACCAATCCGGATGCAGCCGGAAGGGCTAAGGTTATCCGAGGAGCCTATCGGTTTACGGTGTTGACTTCGCAGTTGATCCGGTTGGAGTATGACCCAACTGCCCAATTCGAAGACCGGGCCACGCAAACCGTATTGGACCGCATGTTTCCTGTTCCGGAATATTCTATCAAAGAGAGTGAAAAGACGTTGGAAATCAATACCACCGATGTGCACGTCATCTTTCACAAAGAAGAAGGAGGATTCACGGAGCACAACCTGCGGATCGAGATGATTGGCAATTACAGTCAATACCATAGCGTGTGGTATTACGGACAGCCGTATGAAACGTTGGGCGGCACGGCGCGGACGTTGGACCGGGCGGACGGCCCCATCCCGCTCGGGAAAGGGTTGGTATCCAAAAATGGGTTTTCCGTCATGGACGACAGCGAATCGATGATCTTGTTGGACAACGGCTGGGTTGAAAGTCGGAGAGAAGGCATCGAAGACCTGTATTTTTTCGGCTACGGACGTGAGTATTTGCAGTGTTTGAAAGATTTTTATCATCTGGCCGGCCCGCAGCCGCTGCTTCCGCGGTACGCGCTGGGCAACTGGTGGAGCCGGTATCACGCGTATGATGAGGAAGAATACAAAGAGCTGATGGAACGGTTCGAAGAGCACGACATTCCGCTCTCGGTGGCTGTGTTGGATATGGACTGGCATCTGACGGACATCAATCCTCAATATGGCAGTGGATGGACAGGCTACACATGGAATCGGAAATTGTTTCCTAATCCGGAAGATTTCTTGCGCTGGCTGCACGAGAAAAAGTTGAAAGTGACGCTGAATTTGCACCCGGCAAACGGAGTGCAGCCGCATGAAGACAAATATGAAGAGATGGCGGAAGCGCTGGGCTTCAACAGTACAGAAAAAGAAGTGATCCGTTTTGACGTGACCGATCCCGCATTCATGGATGCCTACTTCCAGTTCCTCCATCATCCTTTGGAAGACGAGGGGGTGGACTTTTGGTGGATCGACTGGCAGCAGGGCAGCATCACGCGCTTGGCGGACTTGGATCCGTTGTGGATGCTGAATCACTATCATTATTTGGACAGCCGTAGAAAGCAGAAGCGGGGGTTGATCCACTCGCGGTACGCCGGCTTGGGCTCGCACCGCTATCCGATTGGTTTTTCGGGCGATTCCATCATTTCCTGGGAGTCATTGAACTTTCAGCCGTACTTCACCGCCACCGCATCCAATGTAGGGTACGGATGGTGGAGCCACGACATCGGCGGCTTCATGAAAGGGGTGCGCGATGCGGAACTTTATGCCCGGTGGGTGCAATTCGGAGTGTTTTCCCCGATCATGAAGCTCCACAGTTCCAGCAACCGGTTCACGTCGAAAGAACCGTGGCGCTTTGGACAGGAAGTGCAGGAAATCGCAAAAAATCATTTGCGGCTCCGGCATCAGTTACTCCCTTATCTCTACAGCATGAACGTGCTCAGCCACCGGGAAGACCTGCCTTTGATTCGTCCGATGTATTACCACCATCCGTGGGAAGAGAACGCGTATTCCGTCCCAAACCAGTATTACTTTGGCACGCAGCTGATGGCGGCACCCATCACCAAACCGCGAGACGCGCAGACACTGATGGGAAGTACGACCGTCTGGCTGCCGGAAGGGTTATGGATTGATTTCTTTACCGGCCGGATGTATCACGGAAAACGAAAGTTGGATGTTTACCGCAATCTGGAAAACATTCCTGTGTTCGCCAAGGCGGGAGCCATTGTTCCGATGAATGAAGAAGTGCGGAACGGCGTCGAACTTCCGAAAAAAATGACCATTCGTGTTTTCGCAGGCGCTGACGGACAGTTTAGGCTCTATGAAGATGAAGGCGACCGGCTGGAAGAAGACACCCGATTTGCTGAGACCGACTACCAATTCAAGTGGAATGAACAGGCGCAGACTGCTGAATTCACGATTCATCCTGCAAGAGGAAACGTGGAGGCGCTGCCTGCCGAACGTTTTTACCGCTTGGAATTCATCGGGTTGAGAGCCGCCACCGCCGCCCGCGTATGGATTGATGGGGAAGAAAAAGAGGTCAACCAAGCAAGGCGCGGGACTAATTGGGTGGTCACCATCCCCAATGTCGCGGTTCAAAAAACGGTCCGTGTTCGGTTTGAAGAAACGGCTTTAAGGTATAATGATTATGAAATTGAATTGGTTGAGTTTTTGGAGAAAGCGCAAATTTCCCACGACATCAAAGAAGAAGTGTATGAGACCATCACCACTGATTCCAACCAAGCGGCCGTAATCGGCCACCTGCATACGTTGGATTTGGAACGCCCAGTGTTGGAAGCGTTGAGTGAAATCATTTGGGCTTCCCCGTGGCACAAAGATTAGACGGATTTGTTGAAAATGGAAATGAACAAACGGCCGGATGAAAGCCGGCTGTGCTAAAATGAAAGGGCACACACTCCATGCAGAAAGGACACGGTAAACATGACGTCTGACAAATTGAGGTTCCGCATCGAAACGCACCCTCAAGCTCCTGAAGCTTCGCAAGTGATTTGGGAACAGTACCGCTTCACGGTGCTGACTCCCCAGATGATCCGTCTGGAATATCACCCCGAGGCCAGGTTTGAGGATCGGGCCACACAAACGGTGTGGAACCGGAATTTTGATACCCCTGACTTTGAGGTGAAAGAAACCGAAGAGACATTAGAAATTGTAACCACCGCCGTGCACCTTTTGTTTCATAAAGAGCGGGGCGGCTTCACCAAACACAATTTGCGTATTGAACCCATCGGAAACTACAGTCTGTATCACAGTACGTGGTATTTCGGGGAGCAGCCGGAGACGTTGAAGGGAACCGCCCGCACGCTGGATAAAGTGGACGGCGCCGTTGAACTGGAAGAAGGACTCATGAACGAGCGCGGTTTTTCCCTCATTGATGACAGCCGTTCGATGATTGTGAAAACGGACGGCTGGGTGGAAGAACGGTCCAAAAATGCTGTGGACGTGTATTATCTGGGATATGGCCGCGATTACTTAGGGACGCTGAGAGCGTATCACCAACTCACCGGCAAAACACCGCTTCTCCCACGGTATGCGTTGGGGAACTGGTGGAGCCGGTATTATCCATATTCCGAAAAAGAATACAAAGAGCTGATGAACCGATTCGAATCGGAAGGCTACCCGTTTTCCGTGGCGGTCATCGATATGGACTGGCATGTGACGGACGTTCCTCCCGAGTACGGAAGCGGTTGGACAGGGTATACATGGAACCGGGAGCTCTTCCCCGATCCGGCGGAATTTTTGGGATGGCTGCACGAAAAAGGGCTGCATACGACCCTCAACCTGCATCCAGCCAACGGCGTGCAGCCGCATGAAGAGATGTACGAAGAAATGGGCCGCGTGCTGGATGTGGACACCGAGAAAAAGGAACCCATTGATTTTGATATTGCTGATCCGGCGTTTCTGCATGCGTACTTTGACTATCTCCATCATCCGCATGAAGAAGCGGGCGTGGATTTTTGGTGGATCGACTGGCAACAGGGCAGTGTCACCAAAGTGCCGGGACTTGATCCATTGTGGATGTTGAACCACTACCATTTCTTAGATCACGGACGGGAAGAGAAGCGGCCGATGATTTTCTCCCGGTACGCCGGCCTTGGCTCGCATCGCTATCCGGTCGGGTTCTCCGGAGACACCGTTGTTTCGTGGGCTTCGCTGGATTTCCAGCCGTACTTCACCGCCACCGCATCCAATGTCGGTTACAATTGGTGGAGTCATGACATCGGCGGCCACAAAGACGGGGTGAAAGACAATGAGTTGTTCGTGAGATGGGTGCAGTTCGGCGTCTTTTCTCCCATCAACCGTCTGCACGCCACTTCGGGTTTGTTTCACGGAAAAGAACCGTGGCGGTACGGAAAAGAGGCAGCCGGCATCATTCGGGAATTCTTACAGTTGCGCCATCGGTTGATTCCCTATGTATACACGATGAATGTGTACACTCATGAAGACGACCTGCCGTTGGTCCAGCCGATGTACTACCATCATCCGTGGGCGGAAGAAGCTTATGAAGTCCCCAACCAATACTATTTCGGGACGCAGCTGTTGGTTGCCCCGATCACGAAAAAGATGGATCCGACCTTCTCGCTGGGTCATGTCAAAGTGTGGCTGCCGAAGGGAATTTGGTGGGATTTTTTTACCGGACGGGTGTATGAAGGCGACCAAATGATGGACATGTACCGTCCGTTGGCGCAGATGCCGGTGTTGACAAAAGCTGGCGGCATCGTGCCGTTGGATCAAACGGCCGAAAATGAACCGGTCAACCCAGAGAAAATGGATATCCGTATTTTCGCCGGGGCAAACGGGCAGTTCAAGTTGATTGAAGACGACGGCCTCCTTCAAGAACCGGCGTACGCCTCCACGAAGATGTCGCTTCGGTGGAAAGGGGAAGGCGGGACAACGTTTGCCATCCAAAAACCCGAAGGAAACACCGAAGCCTTGCCCCAAGAGCGGAGTTTCCGCTTGACGTTTGTGGGGTTTGAGGTCAAGGAAACACCGACTGTACGCGTCAACGGAGAAGTGGTGGAGGCGGACATTTCAAAGGACGGTGCGTTTTATTCCATCGACCTGCCGGCTTCACCTATCGACAGCGAGTACCAGGTTCAATTTTCCGATGCAGCCATCAGAGGAAATGATGTCGAAAAAGAACTGTTCGCTTTCTTGGATGGGGCAGAGCTGCCGATTCCATTAAAAGAAGCCATCTTTAAAACGGTGAAAAAAGGGAGGACGCCGGCCCGCATCGCGAGCGGCCTGCATGCGTTGGAATTGGACCACCAGCTGTCCGGGGCTCTCAGTGAAATTTTGTGGGCGTATCTTGCGTGATAACGTAAAAAATAAACGAATCAAGAGGGAAACGATGAAAAAAATTGTGTTTTTTGATATTGACGGCACATTGGTGACGGAAGGCAACCATGCCCCGGAATCAGCCAAAAAAGCTGTCACGGCATTGAAAAAGAATGGCGCGCTGCCTGTCATTGCGACGGGGCGTGCGCCCAGCATGGTCTGGGACATCTGCGAAGAATTTGGAATTTCCAGTTACATCGCGATGAACGGGCAGTACATTGTGTTGGAAGGAGAAGCAGTTTTCGCCAACCCCCTTCCTCCCGAGACGGTCCAGACACTCATCGAAGACAGCCGGGCCAACAGTCACGGTGTCTTTCTCTGCGGCAGCGACGAAATTTACGGAAATGCCTTGTTTACCATGATGTACCGGTCTTCGTTCTTTCAGGCGATCAAAGGATTGGGTCGGTACATTCCCAAATCGTTGACTCAGTTTGTGGTCAAACGAATGGGCAGTCGGCCGATCTCCGAATCAAAATATGCGGACAAAGACATCTACCAAGTTGTCATCCAAATGAGTGAAGAAAAAGACGTCCTTTACCGTAAAAAATTCCCCCACTGCCATTTCACGCGGTCCAGTCCGTATTCTGTGGACGTCATCGCAAAAGGCGTATCCAAAGCGAGCGGCATTCACCGGGTGGTGGATCATTTGGGAATGGACATGAAAGACACAGTCGCGTTCGGGGACAACTTGAACGACTTGGAGATGCTTCAGACGGTGGAAATGGGGGTTGCCATGGGGAACGCACGCCCAGAAGTGAAACGGGTGGCGGACGCCGTCACCGATTCCGTCGATCGCGATGGAATCGTGAAAGGCCTCAAACAACTGCAGTTGATTTAACCCGAAACAACTTCAATGCCATTCGCTGGTCGAGTGACATTTAAATTTTCCCCAACCGTTTAATCGCGCGGTGGTTGTATGGTATACTAATCTGGAATGACTTGCGGGAGAAAGCACCGCCGGCAAGTTGATTGACTAGAGAAAAACGAGAAAGCAGCTGAAAGGTTTCGAGGAGGAAAAACGTTGGAAGACAAGAAGACTTTTTATATCACAACACCTATCTATTATCCGAGCGGAAAATTGCACATCGGAAATGCGTACACCACCATTGCGTGTGACGTGCTCGCCCGCTACAAACGTCTTCAAGGATATGACGTATTTTATTTGACTGGAACCGATGAACACGGTCAAAAAATTGAGCAAAAAGCAGAAGAATTGAACCTGTCCCCGAAAGAGTACGTCGATCAGATGGCTTCCAGCATCAAAGATTTGTGGAAAATGTTGGATATTTCAAATGACGCCTTCATCCGTACAACAGATGAACAGCACAAGAAAATCGTCGGTAAGATTTTCGAGCGCCTCTTGGAAAAAGGCGACATTTACTTGGGCGAATACGAAGGGTGGTATTCCGTTCCAGATGAAACATTCTATACGGAGACCCAATTGGATGATGTCCAGCGCGATGAAGAAGGCAACGTCATTGGCGGAAAATCTCCAGAAAGCGGGCACCCGGTTGAATTGGTTAAAGAGAAGTCATACTTCTTCCGTATGAGCAAATATGCCGACCGCTTGTTGCAGTACTACGAAGACCACCCGGACTTCATCCAGCCGGAATCACGCAAAAACGAAATGATCAACAACTTCATCAAGCCGGGCTTGGAAGACTTGGCCGTTTCCCGGACAACATTTGACTGGGGAGTCCAGGTGCCGAGCGACCCTGAACACGTGGTGTATGTTTGGATTGACGCTTTGGCCAACTACATCACAGCGTTGGGCTACGGCACAGACAACGATGAATTGTTCAATAAATACTGGCCGGCTGACGTACACATGGTCGGAAAAGAAATCGTTCGTTTCCACACCATTTACTGGCCAATCATGTTGATGGCGTTGGATCTGCCATTGCCGAAAAAAGTCTTCGGACACGGCTGGCTGTTGATGAAAGACGGAAAAATGTCTAAATCCAAAGGCAATGTCGTATATCCAGAAATGATCGTCGACCGTTACGGATTGGATGCTTTGCGCTATTACTTGATGCGTGAAGTACCGTTTGGAAGCGACGGCGTGTTCACGCCAGAAGACTTTGTTTCCCGGATTAACTACGATTTGGCGAACGATCTGGGCAACTTGTTGAACCGCACGATTGCGATGATCAACAAGTACTTGGGCGGCGTGGTGCCGGTGTACAACGGCAACGTCACCGAGTTTGACGAAAGTCTGCGCCAAAAAGCAGAAGAAACCATCGCCACATACAAGACAAAAATGGACGACATGCAATTCGGCCAAGCGTTGAATGCAGTATGGAGCTTGATTTCCCGCACTAACAAATACATCGACGAAACAGAGCCATGGGTATTGGCGAAAGACGACAGCCGCAAAGACGAGTTGTCCAGCGTCATGTACCACTTGGCGGAAAGCTTGCGTATCGCAGCGACTTTGTTGCAGCCGTTCATCACATCCACACCTGCCAAAATCTTTGCGCAGCTCGGATTGGACGCTGAAACTGCTGGTACATGGAATGAAGCTCAGTTTGGCCGTTTCCCATCCAACGTCCATGTGGTCGACAAAGGCCAGCCGATTTTCCCTCGTTTGGATATGGAAGAAGAGATTGCCTACATCCAAGAACAGATGGGCGGAGCGGAAGAAACGGAAGAAGAGTGGGACCCGGAAGAGACCGAACTTGTTTCCGTCAAAGACAAACAAATCAAATACGACGTGTTTGACCGCGTTGAATTGAAAGTAGCCGAAGTGGTGGCCTGCGAAAAAGTGGAAAATGCAGACAAATTGTTGAAGTTCCGCTTGGACGCCGGTGATGAAGGCGACCGTCAGATTCTCTCTGGAATCGCACAATGGTACCCGAATCCGGAAGAGTTGATTGGCAAGAAAGTGGTCATCGTGGCCAACTTGAAACCACGCAAAATGCGCGGCCAAATCAGCCAGGGCATGATCCTGTCTGCAGAAGACCCGGAAGGAAACCTGCAGATCATTGAAGCCCCACAAGGCATGCCGAACGGCTCCACTATCGCGTAACAACGAATTGATGTGACATGCGACCCTGCCTCTCCAAGGAAGCAGGGTTCTTTTCGCATAAGAAGAGGGGAAGCGATGCCCTGGGCATTCACTTGTCCACAAAGAGCCCCACTACGAACAAGTGAGCCACTCTCATCTAAAGAAAACGAAAACCAGTTTCACCATTTCAGGAGGGATAGAGAAATATGCTGTTTGACACGCATACACATTTGAATGTGAAGCAATTTGAAGGCGAAATTCCCGAACTGCTCCAGCGGGCGGAAGAATTTGACGTCGGCCGGATGGCGGTGGTCGGGTTTGACACCGAAACCATCAAGCGGTCGTTGGAATTGAACCAAATGTACGACCACTTGTACAGCATCATCGGCTGGCATCCGACCGAAGCCGGAACCTACACCGATGCTGTAGAAAACAAATTGATGGAATGGCTGCCGGAGCAAAAGGTGGTGGCGATGGGCGAGATGGGGCTGGACTACTATTGGGACACCGCGCCTCACCGGGTACAGCAGGACGTCTTTCGCAGACAAATCCGGGTCGCCAAGGAGTTGAACCTGCCGATCAGCGTCCACATGCGTGACGCAACCGAAGACACATACCGGGTGTTGAAAGAAGAACACGCCGGAGACACCGGCGGCATCATGCACAGTTTCAATTTGGACACGTACTGGATGGAAGCGTTCCTGGACTTAGGCTTGCACATCTCGCTGAGCGGGGTTGTGACGTTCAAAAACGCACCTGAAGTGAAAGAGGTCGCCAAAGCGATGCCGTTTGACAAACTGTTGGTGGAAACGGACGCCCCGTACCTGGCGCCGATGCCGAACAGAGGCAAGCGGAACGAGCCGGCGTATGTCCGGTATGTTGCTGAAGAAATCGCCAAACTCCGCGAGATTCCGTATGAAGAAGTGGCCCGCCAGACCACGGACAACGCAAACAAATTATTTGGCTTGGAAAAGTAGGAGAATAACGTGAAGAAAATAAAAGAAGTCATCGTCGTTGAGGGACGAGACGACACGAGAAGAATTCGCGAGTCGGTGGATGCAGATACGATTGAAACAAACGGCTCGGCCATCGACGAAGAAATTCTCGTGATGATTGAAAAAGCCCATGAACAACGAGGCGTGATCGTTTTCACGGATCCGGATTTCCCCGGAGAAAAAATCCGGAAGACCATTTCCAAAAGGGTGCCCGGTGTGAAGCATGCGTTTTTGGACCGTGACGAAGCCCGTCCTGGACACAAAGGAAGTTTGGGCATCGAACACGCTGCACCAGAAGCCATCCGGAAAGCCCTGAGCGAAGTATACGAAGAACAGACGGCCCCGGTGGAATCCGGCATCGATCGAGGGTTTCTCACCGAGATGGGGTTGCTGAACGGTCCGGACTCCAAATCCCGCCGCCAGCAATTGGGGAAAACGTTGCGCATAGGCTACACGAACGGAAAGCAGTTGAAAAAACGACTGGACTTGTTTGGCATCACAAAGCAGCAAGTGATCCAGGCATTGAAGAGCACGGCTGCAACAGAGGAGGGAAACCGTGGACGATCATAGAGACATCGCGACACCAAAACGAACCCAGGAAATTTTAGAGCAATTCGGCTTGTCCGCCAAAAAAAGTTTGGGACAAAACTTCCTTATTGACACCAATATTTTGCATAACATCGTCAAATCGGCCAAGGTCGACAACCAGACGAATGTCATCGAAGTTGGTCCGGGAATCGGTGCGCTGACCGAGCAGCTGGCCCGGGCGGCCAAAAAAGTGGTGGCCTTTGAAATCGACGACCGACTGCTTCCGGTGTTGGAAGAAACATTGGCGCCGTATGATAACATCACCGTCTTGCACCAAGACGTGTTGAAAGCGGACCTGGACCAGGTGGCGGCCGAACATTTTTCGCCGGACGACCCCCTTGTTTTGGTGGCTAACCTGCCGTATTACATCACCACCCCCATCATCATGCATTTCTTGGAGTCGTCTTTGAAACTGGACTCCATGACCGTGATGATGCAAAAGGAAGTGGCCAACCGCATCTCTGCTGCTCCGGGGACAAAAGCGTACGGGTCGCTGTCCATCGCGATTCAGTACTACATGGATGCAGAAGTGGCCTTCACGGTGCCGAAAACGGTCTTCCGCCCGATGCCGAATGTCGATTCGGCCATCATCCACCTTACCCGCAAAGACAAGCCGGCGGTGACCGTGAAGGACGAAGCCTTTTTCTTTGCAGTGGTGCGTGCTTCCTTTGTGCAGCGCCGCAAAACATTGCGTAACAACTTGCAGACGGCTTTCGGGAAAGAAGAAGCGGTCAAAGACAAGCTGGCTGCTGCTTTCGAAAAGAGCGGCATCGACCCATCCCGCAGAGGCGAAACGTTATCATTGGAAGAATTCGGCCGTTTGGCAGACGCGTTGATTGATGAAAGATTACGGTTGAACCAAGCTGACTGAAAGAATTGAAAAAATACGCATCAAACGATAAGAAGAGTGGCCTTTCTGTGTGAAACCGCTCTTCTTTTTTTCTGCTTGAATTGTAAAATTAAGCTAGAAAAATAGAAAACCATTTGTGATACACTCTCACTAAGTTCCAACCACGAAAATTAGAGGAGTGACCACAAATGGCCTACACACATCTTACCATGAAAGAACTTAGCTGGATAGAAACTTATTTTGATACTGGATTAAAACCTTATAAGATTGCTCGGAAAATCGGTCGATCAAATCAACCGGTCTATAATGTCGTTTCCTTCCTAAAGGAAGGCGGTTCAATTATAGAATACTTTGATCAGTATAAACAGAATAAATCAAAGTGTGGCGCTAAAAAAAAGACCTTTACAAGA
>NZ_AUCD01000050.1 GCF_000429585.1 Atopococcus tabaci DSM 17538 | reverse complement strand
TCAAATCGATTATTTTTGATTGCGGGAAAGAATTTTCAAACTGGAAAAACATCAGCAATCAACAGGATATCGACATTTATTTTGCAGACCCAGGCACGCCCTCTCAAAGAGCTCTAAATGAAAATTCAAATGGGTTACTACGAAAAACCGGTCTACCAAAAGAAATGGATTTCAATTCAGTTACACAAGAGTACATTTCAAGCGTTTCTTCTAGAAGAAACAACATTCCAAGAAAGTCATTAAATTATCGAACACCACTTGAGTGTTTCTTAGATCATGTAGACAATGATATTTTGTCTCGCTTAATTTGACAAATCAAATTATGAAAAAAGAAACCGGGTTAATACATGTTACCGAAATATGGCAAATTTCTAACAAAAACTTTTCCGTTTTTTATAGAATCCGCTTTCTTTTTTACCGAAAATTCCACTCCCGTTTTTTGAGTAAAAACAAAAAAACTCTGTGGGCCATCCAAGTGACGGCACACAGAGTTTTTTTGTGGAACGCCGCCTTAAAGTGTTCCGAACAAACGGTCACCGGCGTCGCCTAAACCAGGTACGATATATGCATCTTCGTTCAGTTTTTCATCCAATGCGGCGGCATAAATGTCCACATCCGGGTGGGCAGTCTGCAAAGCTTCTACACCTTCAGGAACTGCAACCAAGCAGACAAATTTGATGGATGTGGCTCCACGTTTCTTCAACGCATCAATCGCAGCAATTGCGGAAGCCCCTGTCGCTAACATTGGGTCTACTACAAGAAGCTGACGTTCATTGATGTCGGAAGGCAGTTTGACGAAATACTCTACCGCTTCCAGTGTTTCAGGATCCCGGTAAATTCCAACGTGTCCTACTTTTGCAGCTGGAATCAGATCCAACATTCCATCGACCATTCCCAATCCTGCACGCAAAATCGGAATGATGGCAACTTTTTTTCCGGACAATTGCTTTTGGATGGATTTGACGATCGGCGTTTCGATTTCAACGTCTTCTAACGGCATATCACGAGAAACTTCGTATGCCAACAAACGCGCGACCTCATTCACAACTTCCCTAAAGTACTTTGTTCCGGTACGTTTGTCACGTAGAATCGTTATTTTATGCTGGATTAATGGATGGTCTATGACCTGAAAATTTCCCATGTACGTCCGCTCCTTTTCCATTTTTTATTCAAACAATCCCATTGTAGCGAAAGTTTGTCGAAGATGCCACTTTTTTTCTTTTTTAAATGTATTTTTTCCCTGCTGCTTTTTCCAAACGGTTCATGAACGCCTGCCCGATATCCAATTCGGCATACGACTCCGCCAGGATAACGGTCGCCTCCGTGGTCTCAAAATACCGCAGGCCGGAGTACAACAACCTGCTGGCTTCACGCACATTCTCTTTCGGTCCCAGCGAATAAACAGCTGCCGCTTCTTTTCCGTACTTGGCGATCAGTTCTTCGCTGGCCAAGAGCCCGATTTTTTCTCCCCGCTCTCGGAAAATCTTCAATGCATGCTCCCAGCCTCGTCCGTCTTCCGCTACCACATAGACGGGTTCTTCCGGGGAATAGTGCGTGTACTTCATGCCCGGAGCTCTTGGCGTTTCAGATTCTTCCACCAGATGTTGGTCCAGAAAAACCGGGCCAATCACCTGTTCCAACTGTTCTTTTGACACCCCTCCCGGACGGAGTATCGTCGGTTTTTCAGGTTCGGTCAAGTCTAACACCGTAGATTCCAAGCCCACCCCGGTTTCGCCGTCGTCCACAATAGCCGCTACTTTCCCCTTCAAATCATGGAACACATGTTGGGCCGTTGTCGGACTCGGTTTGCCGGATGTGTTGGCACTGGGAGCCGCCAATGGTTTGCCGGAACGTTCGATGAGCCGCAGAGCGGATGGACTGTCCGGCATGCGTATCCCGACACTGTCCAACCCGGCGGTGACTGTAGGCGCCAGAGTGCCTTCTTTCAACTCCATGATGATGGTCAGAGGCCCCGGCCAAAACACATCCATCAGCTGCTCGGCTTTATTAGGGATATGTGTCACGTAATCTGTGACCTGCTCTTTGTTCGCAATATGAACAATCAACGGGTTATCGCTCGGACGTCCTTTCGCTTGATAAATCTTTTTGACAGCTTCATCATTGGTCGCATCCGCTCCCAACCCGTAGACCGTTTCTGTTTGAAAAGCAACCAGCTCTCCTTCCTGGATAAACGCGGCTGCTTTTTCAATGTCTGTTGGTTTCAGTATGAGAGTTTCCACAAGTATTCGCCTCTTTCCTTACAAAAAACCCACTCGAATACAGGTGTGGATTGCATAAGCCTGTGGGTCATTCATCTTTAGTTAAACTTGATTCCGTCCCTTTTGCAAGTCAAAGGGACTTCACTTTTCCACAAACGGTGTCGATGGTTCAATTTCTTTTTAACGTCACCCGCACCATACGGTCGTTTCCGGACAAATCCTTTTTTACGCTTACTTCCGCGTGCGGAAAACGGGTTTCAAACAGCTTTTTGACGGCTTCTCCCTGCCGGTAGCCGATTTCCAAATAGATTTTCCCATTTTCAGTCAAAACGGACGGCAACGTCTCGGCAAGGCGGCGGTAAACCGCCAGCCCGCCTTCTTCTGCGAACAAAGCCATCTCCGGCTCGTGTTCCACCACCACCTCGTCCATCACGTCCAGTTCGTCTCTGGCGATGTACGGCGGATTGCTTAACACCACGTCAAACTTCTTCCCTTTGACCGGTTCAATCAAATCCCCTTCAACAAATTTCACGTCTGCTTCCAATTCACGGGCATTGTTTTGGGCAACCGCCAAGGCGTCGGAACTGAGATCCACCGCCGTCACCTCATCTTGAGGTCGTTCTTTTTTTGCGGTGATGGCGATGGCTCCGCTTCCTGTTCCGATGTCCAATACAGTCAACGGCACAGACGGAGCGTCTTCCAAAAACCATTCCACGAGTTCTTCCGTTTCAGGACGCGGAATCAATACTTCCGGAGAAACGTGGAACTTTCGGCCGTAAAACCATTCGTGTCCGATAATGTGTTGAACAGGGACCCCTTCTGCGTGAGTGTGCACATCCTGCAAAAATTGCTGTTTCCGCTCTTCCGGCATCGCGTCCCGGGAATGTTTCATCCAGTCCAGTTTATCCCAACCCAGACGTTCCCGGAGCAGCCATTCCGCTGCGTACCTTTCCCGACCGGAATTTTCCAAAAAAGAAGAAGCCCATTGGAGGACTTCTCTGTACGTTTGATCGGAGTTCGTTTCAGAAGGTTTATGAGTCATGCTGCAATTGCTCCATTTTTTCTGTTTGTTCGTAAATCAGGAGCTGTTGGACAATTTCGTCCAATTTTCCGGCCAAGATTTGATCCAGTTTTTGAATCGTCAACCCGATGCGGTGGTCGGTGACCCGGTTTTGCGGATAGTTGTACGTTCGGATCCGTTCGGAACGGTCTCCGGTTCCAACAGCCAGCTTTCTCTCCGCATCGTATTCGCTCTGTGCTTCTTCCTGCAGTTTGTCGTAGACACGTGCGCGCAATACTTTCATCGCTTTTTCCCGGTTTTTAATCTGGGAACGCTCGTCCTGCATCGCCACGACAATTCCGGTCGGCATGTGGGTCAAACGAACGGCAGAAGCGGTTTTGTTGACGTGCTGTCCGCCGGCACCGCTGGCATGGTAAATGTCGATACGGATGTCGTTCTCGTTGATATCCACTTCAACTTCTTCCGCTTCCGGCATCACCACAACGGTTGCCGTGGACGTGTGCACACGTCCTTGCGATTCGGTCTGCGGCACACGCTGTACCCGGTGGGCGCCGTTTTCGTATTTCAATTTGGAATATACTTTGTCCCCGGTGATCATGACGGTGATTTCTTTATAGCCGCCCAAGTCGTTCTCGCTTGCGCTGAGGACTTCAGTTTTCCAACCTTGAGCTTCTGCGTACTTTTGGTACATGTTGAACAGATCGCCTGCAAAAAGCTGGGCTTCGTCCCCGCCGGCCGCTCCGCGGATTTCCATGATGATGTTGCGGTCATCGCGTTCGTCTTTCGGCAGCAAGAGCACTTGAAGCTGCTCTTCCAGTTCTTCTTTTTCTTTCAACAATTCGGCGCGTTCTTCTTCCGCCATTTCTTTCATTTCCGGCTCCAAAGATTCGCTTAACAGTTCTTCGGTCTCTTCGATGCCTTCGTTGACTTCTTTGTAACGTCGGTACACCGTGACGGTCTCACGGATGTCCCCTTCTTCTTTGCTTAGTTTCATGAAACGGTCGGTGTCGCTGATGACATCCGGGTCGCTGAGCAATTCACTCAATTCCTCATAGCGGCCTTCTACTTGGTCCAATCGATCAAACATTGGCTTCTTCTTCACTTCCTTCAATGAATTCTTGTTTCGGCGGATGATAGTAATGTTTGCGGCAAACCGGATAGTACGATTCGTTGCCGCCGATTTGAATTTGCTCGCCGGTGTACACCGGCTTGCCATCGTGCATCCGCATGTTCATGATGGCTTTTTTGTGGCAGAACCAACAAATGGTTTTCATCTCTTCAATCTTGTCGGCATAGAGCAACAAATACTCGGAGCCTTCAAACAGTTCGTTTCGAAAATCGTTTTTCAATCCGAATGCCATGGTCGGAATGCCTAAATCATCCACAATATGTGCCAATTGGATGACGTGTTCTTTTTTCAAAAACTGGGCTTCATCAATCAATACGCATGCCGGTTTGAAAGAAAGGTCGTTGACTTCTTCAAAAATGTTCGTGTCATCGTAAATCAAGATTGCATCGCGTTTCAATCCAATGCGGCTTGAAATGACACCGACAGAGTCCCGGTTATCGAGCGCACTGGTAAACATCACAACTGGTTTGTTTTGTTCTTCATAGTTGTGGGCCACTTTCAAAATTTCTATGGATTTTCCGCTGTTCATCGCGCCATATTTGAAAAATAATTGTGCCATCGTTTTCTGTACCTACTTTCTCTAGCAGTCCTTTCAAATTATACGGCAAGGCATTTAAAATGACAAGGTTTGAAAACGTGTTTCTGACATATCAAAAAAGAGGGCAAGGCCCTCTTTTTCTTGTTATTCTTTTCCCGGCGTGGAGCTGATGATGTGTAACTCGCCGTCCAAAATCCAGTTGTCGATGTCATTCGGCATGACCAAGTGGTCGCCTTTTTTGAGTGGATACGTGTGTTTGTCCGCAAAGAGCGTGCCGCCGCCGTCCAACACGCTGATCAACGTGTACGGCGCGTCTGCCACCCATTGCGCTTTTCCGTCCACCAGCCACTCCTGGACTCGGAAGAAAGAGTTGTCAACCAATGTCGTCACCGTCGCGTCTCCCTGCTTTTCCACGTGAATAGCCGGTTCTGGATCAGTATGAGGCACAGTGGTCACTTCAATCGACTGCTTTGTATGAAGCGGACGCGGATTGCCATCGGTCCCTTTGCGATCATAGTCATAGACACGGTACGTGGTGTCGCTCGACTGCTGGGTTTCCAAAATCATGATGCCGCCGCCGATGGCATGGATAGTTCCGCTTGGCACGTAAAAGAAGTCGCCCTTTTTCACTTTGACGCGGCGCAGGAGGTGGTCCCAATCGCCGGACGCAATCATCTCTTCCAATTCCTGCCGCGTTTTGGCATGGTGGCCGTACACAATTTCCGCGTCTTCTTCCGCGTCAATGATGTACCAGCATTCCGTTTTTCCAAGTTCGCCTTCATTGCGCAAACCGTAATCATCGTCCGGATGCACTTGGACAGACAAGTCCTGCGCGGCATCGATGATTTTCGTCAGCAATGGGAACACATCTCCTGAAGCCTGTCCAAACAACTCTCTGTGTTCGCTCCATAATTCATCCAATCGTCTGCCGGCATACGTGCCGTTTTTCACGACAGCCGGGCCGTTGGGGTGTGCACTGATTGCCCACAGCTCTCCAGTTTGATCGTTGTCCAGATCATACCCAAACACATCCCGGAGCTTGGTGCCGCCCCAGATTTTTTCTTGCAGTACTCCTTGTAAAAACAAAGGTTCACTCATCTGACAATCTCCTTCCGACACTTGATTCATACGTTTTCAGTTTACCACATTCAATTGTGAATGGGGAAACAACGTGCGGAAAGAACCGCCAGAAAAGTCAATTGGTTTCTTTAGGCCACTTCAATGTGAAGAGCAATCCCGTTCGGATCTTTCGCAGCAATTTTATCTGCAGAAACACGTTCAAATGTCACGTCTCCGCTTTGCGCAAACCGTTCTTCGATACGGTCAAGCTCTGCAGCGTCTTCCACCAAAATGGTGTAGTATTCCATGCCCAAGTCGCCGGACTGCGGAGCCGCCAAGTCACTTCCGCCCCATGTGTTGGTTCCGATATGGTGGTGGTACAATCCAGCCGCAAAGAATTTCGCTTGTGCGCCGAAGTTGTATTTCAAATCCATCCCCAAAACATCTTTGTAGAAGTGGTCGGATTTTTGCAAGTCCGCCACGAACAAGTGGATGTGCCCCATGTACGTTCCTTCCGGCATACCGGTGTATGTTTCTCTGGAAGCCCCCAAGACACCTTCTGCATCCATTTGGATCGTGATCCCGACGATTTCCCCGTTGTCACGGATATCCCATTCAGAAACCGGTTTGTCCCAGTAAATTTCAATGCCGTTTCCTTCCGGGTCGTTCAAGTAGATGGCTTCACTGTATCCGTGGTCGCTGGCTCCAATAAGCGGATACTGGACTTGGATGATGTGACGCAAAATGGTTCCAAGGTCTCCACGTTCCGGCACAAGCAAGGCAAAGTGGTACATGCCGGCTGCTTTTTTGCGGGTTGCGCCTTCCGCTGCTTGACGGAGAACGAGAAGCACTTCATCGGATTCCATTGCGCCAAACGCTACTTCTTCTTCGCCTTCAGAAAGAATCGGCATTCCCAAGATAGCGGAATAAAATTTCTTCATGTTGTCCATGTTTTGGACGTTCAGTACTACTTTACCCATTTTGATGTTTTCGCTTAGTTTCATGTATTGTTTACCTGCCTTTGTTTTTTACGACTTACTTTTAGTAAGTATACACAAGATTTCATATTGATGCAACTCTTTCTTAATTCTTTTCGTGTTTCATCATAGATTTTTCATATTCCCCTATTATAGTAAGAGTAACCCAACAACCAAACGAGTTCTTTCTTTACTCCTCCAAATGAATTGAAAGAACCTTTTCCGCCCGAGCAGCTTGTTCGGGCGGTTTTTGTGCGCAGGCGTGGCACAAAAAAGAGCAGCGGAACTGACTCCGCTGCTCTTTCGTCGTTTGTATTTACATGACCGGCAATGGTTCCGGTTCGGCTTCGCCTTCAAACTGACTATTGTACAAATCGGCATAAAACCCGTCTTGTTCCATCAGTTCATCGTGGGAACCTGTTTCCATCACATCGCCTTGGTTCATCACCACAATTTTATCTGCATCACGGATAGTGGACAGACGGTGTGCGATGACAAAACTGGTCCGGCCTTCCAGCAATTTTTCCATTGCCCGTTGAATCAAGATTTCTGTACGGGTATCTACACTGGAAGTCGCTTCGTCCAAGATCAACACTTCCGGATCCGACAAGAACGCACGGGCGATGGTAATTAACTGACGCTGCCCCTGAGACACGTTGGTTCCTTCTTCGTTCAAAACGGTTTGGTATCCGTCCGGCAAGCGGCGGACAAAGTCGTCTACGTGAGCCGCTTTTGCGGCAGCCAAGACTTCATTGGGTTCCGCGTTTTCCGTCCCGTACACAATGTTGTCCCAAATCGTTCCATTGAAGAGCCACGTATCCTGCAAAACCATGGAAAAGTTTTTCCGCAGCTCTGCTTTTGGAATATCCCGGATGTCCACGCCTTCGTAGCGGATGCTGCCGCCTTTGACATCGTAGAAACGCTGCAACAAGTTGATCAACGTTGTTTTTCCTGCTCCGGTCGGTCCAACGATGGCGATCATTTCGCCTTCTTCCACCTGCAGGTTAAAGTCGGTCATCAACAACGGCTCGTCGTCTCCGCCATATCCAAATTGGACGTGTTCGAATTCCACTTTGTATGGTGTGTCTGGTTTTGGTGCCACTCCAGACGGCACTTCCACCATTTCTTCTTCATCCAAAATCTCAAATACCCGTTCCGCAGAAGCGATGGTCACTTGAATGGTATTGGCTAGGTTGGCCAACTGACGCATCGGCTGACTGAATTGGTTGACGTATTGAAGGAACGCTTGGACGTCCCCGATCGCCATGGTGCCGCTTGCGACTCCCAGTCCACCGACGATTGCCACTCCCAAGTAACCTAAGTCTCTTGAAAAACTCATCAACGGCATCATGATTCCAGAATAAAATTGGGCTTTCCACGATGCTTCGTTCAACTTGGCGCTCTGTTTATCAAACTTTTCAATTTCTTTTTCTTCCTGGTTGTAGGTTTTGACAATCGCATGGCCGGAAAATGTTTCCTCCACATGGTCATTCAAAATCCCCAGTTCTTTTTGCTGCGCGGCAAATTGTTTTTGCGCACGCGGTGCCACTAACGCAATCAATCCCAGACTCACCGGCACGGTAATGATGGTGATCAACGTCAACTGTACATTCAAAATCAGCATGGTGATCAACACTGTGAAGAACTGGACCACACTGATGATGAACTGACTCAGTGATTGTTGCAACGTGTTGGAAATCTGGTCCATGTCATTGATGGCACGGGACATGATTTCACCTGTTGAGTTCTTGTCAAAAAACTCAATCGGCAGCCGGCTCATTTTTTCCTTTAAGTCTTTTCTGAGGTCATAAACAGTCCGCTGTGCCACACGTGCGGTGACGAACTGTTGGAAGTAGCGGAAAACCGCCGCAGACAAGTACACGACAATCACTGTAATCATGATCTCCCGTAAAACACCGAAGTCAATCGGGTACACCGTCACCGTTTCGCCTGCTTCTCTGAGCGCTTGTCCTTCTTGAACGCCGCGATAAATTTCCGTCGTAGCCAACCCCAAAATTCGAGGAGCTTGAGCGGTCAACACGGTGGCAGCGATAGCCAACGCCAATGTCAGCACCAACAGCCAGAAACGGGTGGACATGTACCGGACTAAGCGGGCGGTTGTGCCCCAGAAGTTCTTGGCTTTTCTTGGCCGCATTTGACCGGCGCCTTTCTTTTTCTCTTCCATTAAATCTCCTCTCCTTTCATTTGAGAGTTCATAATGTCTTGATACACTTCGTTTGTTTCTTTCAGTTCTTCGTGCGTGCCTTTTCCGACCAGTTTTCCATTATCCAATACAAGAATAGTATCTGCATCGGTCACTGTATTGATTCGTTGAGCGATCAAGACAACGATGGAATCTCTGGTTTCAGGTTTCAAGGCTTTCCGCAGCTGGGAATCGGTCTTGAAGTCCAATGCAGAGAAGGAATCGTCAAAGACATAGACATCTGCTTTTGTGACCAATGCCCGGGCAATACTCAAACGTTGGCGCTGCCCGCCGGAGAAGTTGCTTCCGCCCTGCTCCACACGGGAATCCAGTCCTTGAGGAAGTCTGGAAACAAACTCCGCACCTTGGGCGATTTCCAACGCATGCCAAATTTCTTCATCGGTGGCACCCGGTTTGCCGTACTGCATGTTTTCGCGGATGGTTCCGGAGAATAAAAGGGCTTTTTGCGGTGCATAGCCGATCAAACTGCGCAGATCGTGTTGAGAAACATCCCGGACGTCCATGCCGTTGATTCGTACGCTTCCGGATTCCACATCATACAAACGCAGAATCAAATTGGACAGCGTTGTTTTTCCAGATCCCGTTCCGCCGATGATGGCCACCGTCTCTCCTCTTCTGGCTTCAAAATCAATGCCTTCAAGCGCCGGTTTTTCAGCGCCCGTGTAGCGGAAGGATACGTCGTCAAATTCCAATGAGACATTTTTCTTTTTTTCCAATGTGGCTGTTTTTTCTGCGTCCAAGATGGAGTTCGGTGTGTCCAATACTTCAAGGACCCGTTCCGCTGCCACTTGACCCCGCGGAAGAAAGAACAAGACCATGGATACGTTCATGACGCCGATCAAAATAAACATCGCATAGGTCAAGAATGCCACCATATTCCCCACACGCATGTCTCCTGTGCTGACAAGCTGCGCGCCGATACTAATGATCAAGACATTTGTGACACTGATGGCAAACGTCATGGACGGCATCATGAAGCCCATGATGGTAAATGCTTTGATCGCTGTGTCTCTAAAATCTTGGTTCGCTTCATCGAATCGTTCTTCTTCATAGTCACTCGTATTGAACGCACGGATCACTCGGATTCCTGTCAATCCTTCACGGAAAATACGGTTCAAGCGGTCCGTTTTCAATTGCAATGAACGGAAGTACGGGCTGGCAAACCGTAAAATGACTCCCAGCAAGACCGCCAACAGCGGGATGGAAATCAAGAAAACTGGAGCCAACTGCGGTTCGCGCTGGTAAGCCATGAACCCTGCAACGCCCATCATGATTGGAGCCATCGCCATGATTCTCAAAGCTAGCATCGTCACAAATTGAATCTGCATCACATCATTGGTTGTCCGCGTAATCAACGTGGAGGTTCCAAGACGGTCCATCTCTTCATTAGCAAAATACGACACTCTCCGGTACAACTTGTTACGCAATTTTTCTCCCAACCCTTGGGACTCCAGAGATGCCAACCGAACGTTCAAAAATGCTGCGACAATGTTCAAGAATGTCACTCCAAGCATGACCATTCCCACACGAACGATGTAGCCGATGTCCCCTTCTGCGACACCAAAGTCAATGATGTTCGCCGTAAAGGTCGGCAGCAGCATCATCCCGATTACTTGGATGAGAATAAAGAACACCGTTAAAAATACTTTCCATGGATTCATCCATTTCCATAATCGAATCATTTATCTTCCTTCTTTCTCTTTTCTGTTGTGGGTACTTTCCTCACGCCGTCAGCAATCCAACCCAACCGTCTCAAAAAACACTGTTTGGTTTCTTCGGTGGTCCATTCTTTTGAGAAACCTTCCATAATCGCCTGGTTTAACATACTGATGATGTGTTTCATCAATTCAACCCGTTCTTCTGGCGTCTCGATTTTCAAAGAGTCCCAGTCGATGACGTCCACTACCCGTTCGCCGGTCTTTTGATAAGACTGGCGGATGGAATTGACCAATGCAACGCCGACTTCCCGGCTTACTTGATAGTCCATATATAAGTACATGTTTTTGAAGAATCCCACTTTTTCGGAATCCATCACGGCTTGGATGTATTCCTGACCGAACCTTTTGTACCCTTCAATGAACTCTCCGTTTGCTTTTTTAAAATTTCTCTTCATCAGCTGCTTGGAATTGTATTTGAAAATACTGATGAGGTAAAAGTACAAATCATTTTTGTCTTCAAAATATTGATAAAAGCTGCCGCGGGAAATTTCGGCATATTTGATGATGTTCGCTATGGAAGCCTGATTGACCGGCACATGAGCAAACTCTTTCATCGCCGCATCAATCAACCGCTGACGCTTTTCTTCCGACAAATTGAAAAAAGTTTTTGTTGGCATGTCTTCCTCTCTTTCCTTTATAATGGTCCTATTTATCTATTTGTGACACCGTGTCACTTTTTTAAACAGCATCCATTATTATAAGTGACACGGTGTCACATGTCAAGTCCTCACCTCTTTCTCCTCCCTCGGGTGTCGAGTGGAGACAAAGCAAAAAGCCGGGATGTCCTCCCGGCTTTTTGCTTCCTCTACTTTTTATTTGAGAATTCTATTCTCGTCGGATTCTTCCACCAACGCTTTAGAAGGATCCGGCTTCAGTACACCTTCTTCGTACAGTCCGGAAACATCCCGGTACCACAGGAAGACATGGGCAGCAATGATTTTTAAGATGGCATAGCCCGGTACCCCTAAAATCAAGCCGGTGACACCGAACAACCGACCGGCCACCAATAAGATAAACAAAATGGTCACCGGGTGGATTTTCAAGTTGCTTCCAAGGATTTGCGGTGAAATGATACGTCCTTCAATGACTTGTTCCACCCCAAACACAACCAATACTTTCAACAGCATAAAAGGAGAATCCACCAATGCAATGACCAGCGCCGGAACCGTCGCGACAATGGAACCCAAATAAGGAATCAGGTTCAACACTCCGGCCAGCACGCCCAAAGTCACTGCATAATCCAGCCCCACAATGGCGAATCCCAGCCAAAACATGATTCCAACAGACAAGGCTACCAGCAACTGTCCGCGAATATACGAACTGAGCTGCGAATTCATCTCTGAAAATACTTGTTTCAACTTTGCCCGGACAGTAATCGGAACGAATTGGAAAACGTAGTCCGGCAGGTTGTCCCCGTCTTTCAACAAATAGTACAAAATCACCGGGAATGTAAACAGTGTGATGAAGAATTGGGCCACAATCCCAATAAAACTGCCGATTCCTCCCACGGTCGCGTCAATGATGGTGGTTCCTTGATCGGAGAGTACCGAGACCAGATCTGTCTCATTGATTTGTACCATTAATTCTGAAAAAATCTCCGTGTTAAGCAAATCGTCCAGCTGCGTCACGATATTTTCCCAATAGACCGGCCATTCCGTCACAAACGTCACAATCTGATCCCGGATAATCGGCAGGACAATCGCAATGCCCAGCACCACGAACAAGATCAACAAACTGAGCAGCAGAACCGTCGCGGATTGTCGGGAAAAATTCTTCTTTTCCAGCCACGCCACCATCGGGCTGATTAAATAGTACAAAATTCCCGAGAAAACGATTGGCGGACCTATGATTTCCAACGTAATCCCAATCGGGGCAAACAACGGCGAAAGCCGGATGAATAAAAGGATGTTCAAAAAAATCAGCAGCAAAACAAACAAAAGCGCAATAAATTTGTTGTTTATCAGCCAATTCCATATCCATGTTTGTTTCCAATCCTTGTTTCTCATTTTCTTCTGACCTTCCTTCACCGCATTCACTTCCGACAACGACTTTGTTCCTATAAAGTGATTTTTTTATTTCATCTATTTTACCACATCCATATGCCAAACGTATGCCTTTTCAAACGAAATAATATGCTGAGTTCAGAAGAAATCCCTTCTCGTATAGTGGGCCCCATTCTTTTTCTCTAAAAGCGATTGCGAGGAACGCTCGGGATTGATATGATGAAAGCAAACAAAAGATGCCAAACAGCATCTGGAGGTGCAGCATACAATGCCATTCAATGAAAATAACCATTCATCAACTAATCACTCAGCGCCCGCCGACACAACGAATCGATTAAAGCACCCTTCCTTTGTACTAGAAAAAACAGAAAAAGGTGCACTCATTTCCGTTGTTTTTCATCCGGACGCTGCACATGAAATAAATGAATTATTGCTGACGGACATTCGCTCCGGCGAAACTTTGTCCATTCAAAACACACCGCAGGAAGACACCAATGTCTTCACACTTGAATACGGACAACTTTTTTCATTGCTCAACGGAGAAAAAACGACTGTTTCGTGTTCGTGGATTTTGTCTTCTTTAGATGAAGAAGATGTTTCCACCAGAAAGCGGCCTGTTTCACTGGCAGCATTTGAAGAAGTGTCTTTGTCAGACTTGAACGCTGACACGCATGACGGAAAACAAGTACAATTTTGTTTGGAAGGCCCCGCCTTGGTTCTTGGGCTAGCGTGCAACCAACCGGCTTCCCGTACAGATTTAATTTCAGAAAATCATGTGGATAAAGTAGAACAAAACGGGCAGGATTTAACTCTTACAGGTTCCTTCACCACTCGTTTGTTCCAAGTGCAGAAATTGGAAGCGAGTATTGAAAACCAAGACGAAAGCATGCATTTCCTCCGCACCGCGTCTTTTAAGCTGGAGCATGCAGACAAAGCCACTCATTCGTATACGTACTCTTACAAAGTTCAACTGCGCTGTTCACAGTTGGCTAAGCAATTGTTTATGGAAAAGAACAAAGACGCTTTCTTCACCCCTTACTTACTGGTTCACTTTGCCGAGATGGAAGCTCCCTTGTCATTGGCTGCCGGCACACCGGCGGATGGAGCGGACGCTTCGTTGTCTTTAGAATCTGTTCAAGCTTTTGGGCGCCTGGCGTATGTGTTCACCCATCGTGTGGATGCGTCCGGCAAGCTGCAACTGTGCGCCTTGTTGTACGACCGCGACACATTGACGTACGCACGTGAACGCTCATCCACCATCTGGCTGACGCGTCCGTTCCATTCCAAAGAGGAAATCTGGCTGGTTGCATCCGGATCACCTTACGAACGATCCTTTAATTCATGGGACTTCTTCCGCTATATACGGGAACAGATGCCGGAAAAAGAGGTGTATTACATCTTGGACCCTTCCTCTGACGAATGGGAAGCGGCTAAAGCCGAAGCCGGTGACCGACTGCTGGCTTACAAATCGGAAGAGTACATCTGGAAATTGCTGGTGTCTTCCGTTTTGATCACCGGTGGAGCACCCCACTTCATCTATCCGTTCGGGACGCCGAACTGGGACAGATACATCCGTGCCAAGAAAGTGATTTTGCCGGACCATTTGTTGGGTCTTTCAGACGAGCGCTGGACGTTCAATCAACAGACCACCTCGCCGAAGGTTCACTTTTTGTTGACAAGTTCCAAAACGGAAAAGCGGTTCGCCGCCGACTCCCTTGGCTTCGAAGACACTGCAGTCGGGTTGACAGGCTTGCCTTACCACGCCAAACTCTTGGAGAGCGCCAAACAGCGTCCCAAAGAGAAGATCCTTCTCTTCCTGCCGCATATTCAGAAACCAAAATGGAGGAGCTACCCAGAACAGTCAGACAACCTCTTTTTGTCTCTGGCACAAAACAACGCATTCAAACGATTCCTTCAAAACACGCCTTTGAAACCGGCCATCATATTGCCGGCATACAAGACGGAAGAAGCCGCATTGTTTGAAGCGGAACAGTGGACCGTCATCCGCGGAACAAGCGAGGAGGAACAAGCCGCCATGTTGAACAGCAGCGTGCTGGTGACCGACTACCACTCAAAGGCCTTGGACTACGGGTTGTTGGAACGACCGATCTTCTTCTATCGTCCGTATACAAGCGATGTGGAATACACCGAGGAATATTCGGACGACACAGCCTCTTCTCTCCGTTCGTATCACAATGAACTGCCGGGGGAAATTGCGGAACGGGAAGACGAATTGATTTACCTCTTGGAACAAATCCAAACGCAAAACTTCGAAATGAGCCGGAAAAACCGCAAGAAAGCGGACGCTCTTTTTGAAAATCGGGACCGACGCGCCAACGAGCGTATTCTCGAACGGATTCAAAACTTATAATTCGACTCTTTTTCTCTGCCTTGTGTTCCCTTTCAGGAATGCAGGGCAGTTATGCTATACTGGAGATGGATTTTATTTAAGGGAGGAATAAGCAATGGATCACAAGATTTTTTTGGGAACGTACACAAAAAAAGACAGTAAAGGAATTTACACCATCACATTGGATACCGACACGCAGGAATTAAAAGACCTGGAGTTGGCCGCGGAAGCCGGAAGTCCGACTTACTTAGATTTATCCAGCGATGCTTCTCTTCTATATTCGGTATTGAAAGAAGACTCCGATCATGGCGGCGTCATTTCCTTCAAGAAAGATGCGGATGGAAACTACCAAAAAGCAGCGGTCTCCACTGCGGAAGGCGCTGCACCATGCTACGTCGCCTACGACGAAAAACGTAACTTCGTGTATACCGCCAATTATCATCAAGGCGAAGTGGCCGTATACAAAACGGATACAGATGGTCAGTTGACCCTGACAGACACCGTCGCTCATTCTGGCAGCAGTGCACATGAAAACCAAGATGCGCCGCATGCCCACTATTTCAACCTCACGCCTGATGAGAAATACTTGATTGCCTGCGATTTGGGAACAGACGAAGTATTTACCTATGAAGTGACAGACGAAGGCAAAATCAATGAAGTGTCCCATGTGAACACGGAACCGGGAACCGGTCCAAGACATGTGGTGTTCCATCCGAACGAAAAATTCGTGTATGTTTTCGGGGAATTGAGCAGTGAAGTGATTGCGATGACGTATGACAAAGACAGCGGCACGTTGGAACCTTTCCAAACCGTTCCGTCCATCCCTGAATCACATACCGATTTCAACAGCGGAGCAGCCATCCGTGTGTCACCGGATGGAAAATTCCTCTACGCATCCAACCGCGGTCACAACTCCTTGGTGTCTTACCGTATAAACGAAACGGACGGCACGTTGGAATTGATTGGTTGGACGTCTACAGAAGGAGACTTCCCGCGTGACTTCAACCTCGATCCTTCCGGAAAGTTTGTGGTTGTCGGCCATCAAGAAAGCGACAACTTGACGTTGTTCGAGCGCGACGAAGACACCGGCCGTTTGACCCTTCTTCAAAAAGATGTTTACGCACCTGAAGTTGTCTGCGTGGCATTTGCATAAAGTGTTTAGACTGTCTCATTTGAGGCAGTCTTCTTTGTCGTAAAAAAACTCGAATTAATTTATCTCGAATTAAACTTACTTATTGTAAGATTATCTGAAGTATGTTATTCTTGCTTTGCAGAACCACTTTAACAAAATGTGGAATAGGAAAGGAGGCGTCTCATGAGTGGTCTACTAGGCATTCACCACATTTCTGCTTTCACCAAATCAAAACAAGAAAATCACTTCTTTTATACGAAAGTGTTGGGGTTGCGGTTGGTCAAAAATACCGTCAACCAAGAACACACTCACATCCGACATCTGTTTTATGGAGATTACACTGGATCGCCGGGCACTCTATTGACGTTTTTCGAACTGCCTCGTGCGGGACAATCTTATTTGGAAAACAATTACTTTTCCACCGTTTCCCTGCTTGTCCCGAAAGGCGCTCTTCCTTACTGGAAAGACCGCCTAGAAAGCTACGAGGTTCAGTCAACGCTGGATGATGAAGGGCTGATTTTCACGGATCCCGACCACATGCCGTTGCGGTTCGTGGAGGCCGGTGGCGAAGAAACAGCCGACTACCCGACCAATCACTCATCGGTTCCAGTCGAAAAACAATTCATCCGTATCTTAGGGATAGACATCGCTGTGGAAAACACAGAGAAAGAGGGCCGGTTCCTTGCAGAATGGCTGAAGATGGAAGAAATGGAAACGCCGCTGGAGTTCACCAATGAAGCGAGGACTTTCTTCCTCCGCTTGGAGCAATCAACCAGTGGAAAACCGACCCGTTTCGGCAAAGGCGCAATCGATCATTTGGCCCTTTCGTATGAATCATTGAACGAATTGGAAACGTAAATTTCAAGTTTAAGTTAGCCACCCCCACCGAGGGAAAACGTGGCCATACCTAATCGGTATATTGCTGTCTGTTTTGGCTCTTGGTTTAGGCTGCCGCCTGTTCCTGCCGGATGGCCTTCACGAAGCAATCGTGTGGCGTCTGGTAGGCTAGGATTTTCCGCGGATAGTCATTCATCCACTGCTGGATCCGGAGGCAGTGGGCTTCGCTCACCGCGCTGATGGCTTTTCCCTTCGGGAGGAAGCGGCGGATGAGCCGGTGCTGGTTCTCGCTGGTCCCGCGTTCCCA
>NZ_AUCD01000049.1 GCF_000429585.1 Atopococcus tabaci DSM 17538 | reverse complement strand
ATATTTACGAGCCAATTGTCTGATTGGTGTTCCTTCTTCGAGATGTTCTCGAAGAACTACCTTCTTAAGTTCTTTGGTGTAATGATTATTTTTAGATTTGGTTTGAATTCCTGAAAGACCATATTCTTGGTATCTAAGGATTTTCTGACCGAAGGTCGAATCACTTAATAATAAACCATAATCTTCACTTAACTCTCTAAAACTTTTTCCTTCTTCAAGATATAACAGAATATATCGCTCAAGTTCTTGAGCCGTATGTTTACTGTTTGAACGCACAAAAAAATCCCCCTAAAGTAGTTTTACTTTTTAAAGTGTCTACTTTAGGGGGAGCATATCAAGTCACTCAAAGTTCGTCCTTTTTGTCTTTTTGTTCATTTTTTCGTTTCAGCGGCAGGTGAACGGTAAAGGTGGTGCCCAGCCCTATTTTACTGTCCAATGAAATGCTGCCATTAAAGTTTTCCACTAGATATTTTACAATCGACAAGCCCAAACCGGTTCCGCCGGCATTCCGGCTACGGGCTTTATCGACCCGGTAAAACCGCTCGAAGACACGGCTCTGTTCGTCTTCCGGGATGCCGATCCCATTGTCTTCTACGTGGATGACCGCTTCGTCCCCTTCGACTCCAAGCGCCACTTTCACATACCCCTTTTCAGGTGTATACGTCACCGCATTGTTAATCAAATTCAATAAAATCTGTTTCAACAGATTTTCATCGCCTTCGATTTCTACTGGTGTCTTTTCTTCAATTTCCAAAGAAATCTCTTTGGACTCTGCTTTTTGGCGCACGATTTGGAACGTGGCTTCCACGATTTCCCGTATGGATATGGTCTCGATTTCCATCTGTACGGTCCGGTGCTCCAATTTCGAAAGCTGCAGGATGTCGCGGACCATGGAATCCAGACGGATGCTTTCTTTGTGCATGATCGTCAAAAATTCCACCAATATTTCTTTGTCTTCCATCGCCCCGTCCAACAGAGTCTCTGTGAAACCTTTAAGAGCCGTCACGGGTGTCCGCAACTCATGGGAAGCATTGGCGACGAAATCTGTCCGCACCTTTTCAAGGCGTCGAATTTCCGTGATGTCATACAGAAGAACGATAAAATTGACTTCTCCCGGATGGTCGCCCGCGATAGGAACCACGTTTGCGTCCAACACTTTGTTGTCGACCTCAAACAAGGAAATCTCATCGTTTTGTGTTTGATGGGTTCGATACGCATCCTCAATCAATGTGGTGATGCCGTAACTTTTGATCACTTCCACGTACGGCCGGCCCACGCCGGCATACAAATCCATTTCCAGAATCTCACTCATGGCCGGGTTCACAATTTGTACGTTTCGGTCATTATCGAGAAGCATCACTCCGATGATCAAATGATTGATCAACTCGCGCATTTGTTCATCGTTTTGAGTGATTTCCTGCATCTGGCTTTCCAAGTTGTCAGCCAGTTCATTGACTGCCTGCCCCAACGCATCAATCTCTTCATAGGACCGGTCTGTGTACCGTGCGTCATACTGCTGGTTGGAGAGACGTTGGGCTACACGCCCGATTTCACTGATTGGCCGGGAAAGTTCACGTGTCCAATAAGCTGTGAAAAGAACCGCCAGGAGCAATGAGACAAAGACAAACAATAACAAGTAGCGCTGAACTTGGGAAATGACTTCCTCCATCTCATCGATTGGTTTGGACAGACGCAGCACACCGACTCGTGTGCCTACTTCTGAGAACAGCGGCTGGGCGACATAATACAACTGTTTTCCCGTGGTGGCACTTGTCCGTACGTCTCTTCCCACTTCGCCTTGGTTTAAGACGGCACTCACTTCCGGACGGTTGCCGTGGTTATCCAGAGTAGAAGAATCGGCGTGGGAGTCAAAAACCACGTTTCCTTCCAAGTCGATCAATGTCACGCGTTCGTTGACGGCATCTGCTGTCCGCTGCATCCGTCCATTCAGTGATGCCAAATCTGATTGCGGTCCGATCATTCCATTCAATTGTGACGTCAGTGTGGTGAGTTGTGCACGCAAATCTTCTCCTTGTTGTTCGATACTCCGCTCTTCCATCAGCTGCGTGGTGGTCATACTGAAAACCAATGAGAAGAGGGAAAATATTGCCAGGAAAAGAAAGACGATTCGCAGTTGAAGCTTTTTCATTTCTCAGGTTCCTCGATTTTGTATCCAAAACCGCGGGCTGTCCGAATGTAGGCAGGCTTTTTGGTGTCTTGTTCAATTTTTTCCCGCAAATGACTGATGTGAACGTCCACGATGCGGGTTCCGCCCGTATAATCGTAATTCCAAATGGCATTCAACAGTTGTTCCCGGCTCAAAATACGGTTTTTCCGTTTGGCCATGTACAACAATAATTCAAACTCTTTGGGTGTCAGTTCAATCGCTTCTCCACGAACAAACACTTCATATTTTTCAGGGAATATTCTCAATTCGCCGATTTCCAAAATATCATCAGAATCTTCTTTCGTTTCCGTCCCGGCGCTTTCCGCATTGGCGCTTCTTCTGAAAATGGCTTTCATACGGGCCAATACTTCCCGCGGACTGAACGGCTTGGTCATATAATCATCCGCTCCGAGTTCCAGACCGATGATGGTGTCCAACTCATCGTCTTTTGCCGTCAGCATCAAAATCGGTGTTTCCACCTTTTCCTGTCTCAATTCTCTGCAAACGTCCATGCCGTCTTTTTTCGGCAACATCAAATCCAAGATAATAAAGTCATAATCATTGGCACGTGCCATATCGAACCCTTCTTGTCCGTCCATAGCCGTGTCCACTTCATATCCTTCTTTTTCCAAGTTGAACGACAATAGCGTCACAATGGATTGTTCATCATCCACAATCAAGACTTTTTTCACTCTCTTGATCCTCACTTTCTATACTTTCGCCGTCAAGCGTAACTGACATCTGATAAAATAACAATCCCCAAATCATGGGGAGAATCATCGTAAATGGCAGTCTCTGCCAAACGGATTTCACCATCCGGTCGTTTGATCCGGAGGTGGCAATAGACTCGATTTTCAGCCAGTGCCTGGTAGAAATCATCTGAATCATCAATTTCTTTGTTGTTGCAGGTCAAGATGGTGTCCCCAATACTCAATTCCATCTTTTCAGCCGGTGTCCCAGGACGTACAGCGATGACCCGCACGCCTCTTTCGGCAGGTCCGAATTGGAATGTCCACTTTCTTTCGCGTAGACGGTGACGGTACAATACGGTAAATCCGCCGACCATCAGCAACAGCAGTCCAATCCATGCCGCATGCACAAACCAGATAGAGGCGGCAAAAGCAAGGATACCGCCAATGGCGACCCACATAAATTCTTGAACCAGTTTTTTTGTCGCTTCACTTGGAAGTTGTGCTTGAACAGTGTAGCGTAACCCCATCAATACCGGCAAGAGGAAAAAGGAGAAGGTTTGATTGCCGATGGAAAAAACCGGCCACCAATCGAACAGCGCTCCAAAACTTTTCCCAGGAACCACCAACAACAATGGCGCTACCCAAAACGGGGTCATACGAAAACGCGCCACTACCTTCCCTCTTTTCGAAACCATGAATCGAGGAGAATAGCGGTTTTTCTCATTTTTAGGCAGTTGTATGATACTGGAAATAATCAACAACACCCCTAATATCAAGACAGATTGACTCATTGCCAAAGCGGTTCCCGCCCCTGAAGTCAATGGACTATGCCAATTTTCTGGAAGAAAAGGGACCGCCCCTTCCGGCAGAACCAGCGATGCTCCCAACAAAAGGAGAGATGTCAACGAGAAGGTAAACATCGGATGAATAAATCGCAGCCCCATCCCGAAACTTAACAAAGTGATGAGTTGATACAACACAATCCAATCCAACGTTACCGGCATGCCGACCAAGACGCTGACAAGCGACAGCCCTATGCCGATCGGGATTCCCCAAAGCAAATATCGCATTAATTCTACACTGTCTCTATAAATGGCGGTTCGCATAAACTGACGTTCGTACCGTACCCGTCGTTGACTGGACCAAATCGCAATGCCCAACCCGGCGAGGAATGCCGGCTGGATGAAGAACAACCCCAGCGCAACCAAAAAACTTCTTACCATTCTTCCACCTGCTTCCTAGACTTCTTCCATTCGTTTCATAAAAAGGCTTTATCTACTGTTTATTCTACTTGAGAGACAAGCCCACTCTTCTTATTCTAGCAAATCGCCAAAAGATAATCACCCTCTTCTTCAAACGCTTCTTGAGTCCCGTCTCATTCTGCACACAAAAAAAGCCCGGCAACGCACCGGGCCCATAATCTTTTATCGTGTTGTACGTCCCTTATCCCCAAGGGTTTTCAAACAAACGGGTGTTTTTGATGTCTTCCACCGTTTGTGTTCCTGACAACTGCATAACGCGGATCAAGTCTTGGTGGAAGTAATCAAAGACAGATTTCACGCCTTTCCAACCGCCGAGAGCCAATCCGTAAAGCGCCGGACGACCGATGGCCACCACGTCTGCGCCTGAGGCAATAGCTTTGAAGACATGCTCTCCACGACGGATTCCACTGTCAAAGACAATCGGCACCCGCTTTTGAACAGCCTCTGCAATGCCCGGCAGGGTGTCGAAAGAGCCCGGCGCCCCATCCAACTGGCGTCCGCCGTGGTTGGAAACCCAAATACCGGACGCACCGGCTCCGATGGCAATGTTGGCATCATCAGGGGATTGGATGCCTTTCACAAATACTGGGAGTCCGGAATAGGAAGCCAAAAAATCGACATCGCGCGGGCTGATTTTTTGTTTGGATTGAGCGTAGATGTTGTTGAGGGACATATTTTTTCCTGTCCCCGTCAGGTAGCGCGAAACGATCGGCATGCCAAACGGATAGACGAATTTGTTGCGCACATCTTTTTCACGGTTTCCGCTCAAGGTTGCATCCGCCGTCAAGATGATGGCTGTCGCGCCGTCTGCTATTGCTTCATCCACAATGTCTTTGTTCAAGCCGTCGTCTTTACTCATGTACAGTTGGAACCAACGCGGGCTGCCATTCAAACCTTCTTCGATTTCTTTGAATGAAGCACCAGAATAAGCACTGATGGACATGATAGTACCGAACTCTGAGACCCCGCGGGCTGTTCCCGCTTCTTTCGTTTCGTGTGCCAACCCGTGCGCAGCGATCGGAGCCATGATAAACGGCGCCTTGATGTCTGTTCCCAAAATCGACGTGGAAGTGTCCGGGTTTTCCACATCCGCCATTACACGCGGCACAATGTTTCTGTGATTGAACGATTCGATGTTTTGCTTTTTCGTATACTCGTCTCCGGAAGCGCCTGATATGTAGTCATACCCGCCCTTTGGCACAATTTTTTCTGCTTCTTTTTCCAATTCGTATACGTTTACAATTTCCAATTCTTTGATCTCTGTTGGTGCATCATATGGAATCACATTCTCTGCCATACTTATTCCTCCTCAAATTTTAGATAACGACTTTATTATAAAGCGTTATCGACATCAAATCAAGCTAACTACTGACCACTTTTTACACAGTGGAATTTTTTCTTCCCAGCACAGAATTTTTTTCAACGCTTCATCTAGTTCAGCGCTTTTCAAGCTGTTTTTTCCGTGAAAATTGTGCTAGTCTTACTAGTGAGGTTTATTTTCTTCAACTTAACTTATTCGTTTGGTCGTTTTTTCAAAACTTAAGGAGGGTACACGCTTGAGAATCATCAAACAACTGTTTTGGATTTTTGTCTTTTCTTTCGCGGGTGAACTGATTTCTTCTGTTCTTCCCATCACCGTCCCTGGAAGTGTTCTTGGAATGGTTCTGCTTTTTTTCTTTCTTCATTTTGGCTGGATTAAAATGGAGCAGGTCGAAGAAGTCGGCAATTGGTTGACGGACAACATGGCTATTTTCTTTGTCCCCGCCGGAGTCGCGTTGATGACCAACTTCGATGTCTTAGCGGATACGTGGTGGCAAATTTTGATCATCATGTTGGTGTCCACTGTGTTCATGATGGTTTTTGTCGGCAAAGTGGTTCAAAGCGTCAAGCAGCGGACCGAGAAAAAAGCAAACCAGGAGGGAATACATAATGATTGAATTACTGACGTCCACCCCTATGTTCGGCATTGTGGCTTCCGTTGGATTTTACTTGTTGGGTGTAGCTTTCCACAGACGTTGGCCGATTGCCATTTTCACTCCCTTGGTTTTTTCCATCGGCGTCATCATTGTCCTGCTTTTGGTGTTTGATATTCCGTATGAAACATACAATGAAGGCGGACAATTCATCAACTTATTCGTCACTCCGGCCACTGTGGCGTTGGCGATTCGGTTGGAGAAAAACTTTGACTACTTGAAGAATTACTATCAATCCATTCTGCTTGGCATCTTTTTTGGTGTTCTGGCGCACACCATCGTGATTGTGCTGTTGGCATGGTTGTTCCAATTCAACCAAGAACTCTTTGCAACGCTGATTCCAAAATCCATCACCACCGCTATCGCGGTCGGCGTTTCGGAATCTCTCGGCGGCCTTCCTTCGCTCACCGTAGCGATAGTCGTATTGACAGGAATTGTAGGCGCCATTGTGGGTCCGCCGCTTTTCAAACTCTTCCAGATCACCGATCCAGTCGCTCAAGGAATCGCCATGGGAAGCAGTTCGCATGCGATGGGGACCACCAAAGCCATCGAATTGGGTGAAGTCCAAGGCGCCATGTCAGGCTTGGCGATTGTTGTGACCGGGATTGTAGTCGTCATCATCGTCCCTGTCGCTATGGCGGCTGTCAATGCCCTGTTCTTTTAACACCGACGATAAGCCCACACGAAAAAGCAGGCTGCTTGATGATAAGCAGCCTGCTTTTTTAGTTCTGTCTATTTGTATCGATGGCAACGAGAAGTGAGACTTGTTTCTGACTGGTCGTGATTGCTTGCTGAAAAGCAGCGGAATCTAAAAAAAGCGTCTCAGTCGAAAATCAACTGAGACGCTTTTTTGAAGAAGAGGCGGGTTATTGCTTTACTGGATGCGTCCGAATCCAACTAAGTGATTCGACCAGTAACCCGTTTCCATGGAAGTGACTTGTACGCCGCCGTTGGTTTGGGTGCTGATAAACTCGCCGTCTCCCAAATAAATGCCCACATGATCCACGCGGCCGGTTTGATTGAAGAAAACCAAATCTCCCGGCTGCGCATCGGTTTGAGTGACATTTTTTGTTGCAGCGTATTGAGCTGCAACGGTACGCGGAATTTCTTTTCCAACTTGTCCGTAGACATAGAAAGTGAATCCGGAATAATCGAATGCTTCTGGCGACGTTCCACCGAAAGCATATGGGACTCCTTCATATTCCTTCGCGATATCCACAACCTTTTGTTGTGCATCATCCACACGAAGGTCTGATGTGGCGCCTTTAACTTCTGAAGCCGTTTGTTTTGTTACGGGAAGAAACGAATTTGGAATCTCCATTTTTCCAACAATACTTGTTGTGTAATTCAATTCGTTTTCTTCCGCAACCACTTCATCCGCCACAGATGGAGCAGTCAGAAAAGCAATGCTTGCTGCTCCCGCCAAGATGAGTTGTCCCAATTTCTTCACGTATATTCCCTCCGATTGTCTTTCCGTTTACAAGTTGTTTAGATTTTCAAGAATCTTCTGATTGATAGTGTAGAGCCCACTGCTCCGATTACAACGCCGATACCCAACAAGAGTGCAGCCAACTGCCACAAGAATGGGTTTGGCGGAAGCAAGGCGAAGTAGGTTCCTGCCAAGTAATTCATAATTTGATCAAACCCGTTGACATACACGATGCTGATGATGGTTACGGGAATCACCGCTCCGATAAAGCCGATTACAGCCCCCTCGATAACAAACGGCCAACGGATAAACCAGTTGGTCGCTCCAACCAATTTCATGATTTCAATTTCGGTCCGGCGGGAGAAAATCGTAATCCGGATAGTGTTGGAAATCAAGAATACAGCTGTCAGAATCAATGCCACGACGACAATCAACCCAACGTTTCTTGCGCCTTCCATCATTTCAAACAATCGATCAGCTGTTGCACCACCGTAGTTCACGTCTGAAACGTAATCCATTTCTTGGATTTGTTCAGCGACTGGCGCCGTGTATTCAGGAGCGGTTGTGTTCACCACGAATACATCGTGGAGTGGGTTGTCGTCCCCTTGGAACAAGGTGAATTCTTCACCGTAGCTTCCCACAACCTGATCCAGCTCGTTTTCCCGGCTGGAGAACTCGACGGTATCTACTTGCTCAAGTTTTGCAATGTTTTCCTGCAGTTCGTTTCTTTGGTCTTCTTCTGCTGCCAAATCAATGTATACACGAACACTGACGTCATTTTCGATATCGTAAGCCAATTTGTTTGCATTCATCAAAACAGCGATGAAACTTCCCACCAACAACAGTGTGACTGCTACTGCACTGACTGCGGCAAGAGACATCCAGCCGTTTCTTTTGATGCTTTTCAGAGACTCTTTGATATGTCTTCCAACTGTTCTAGCCTTCATATCCGTAGTCTCCTTTCATTTCGTCGCGGACAATACGGCCGTTTTCAACTGCCAACACACGGTGTTTCATCTGGTTTACGATTTGGCTGTTGTGTGTGGCCATGATGATGGTCGTACCTTGACTGTTGATTTCTTCCAACAAGTCCATGATTTCCCAAGCTGTTTCCGGGTCCAAGTTCCCTGTCGGCTCGTCGGCGATCAAGACGGAAGGCATGTTTGCAATCGCACGGGCGATGGCCACACGCTGCTGCTCTCCACCTGAAAGTTCGTTCGGGAACATACGGACTTTGTGTTTCAACCCAACAAGGTCCAATACTTCCAACACGCGTTTTTGAATGGTCTTCGGTTGTTTTTCTACAACTTCCATAGCGTACGCCACGTTTTCATATACTGTCAGACGAGGAAGAAGTTTGAAGTCCTGGTAAACTACACCGACGTATCTTCTCAAGAAAGGTACTTGGCTCTCCTTCATATTTACAAGATCAAAATCGCCTACTTTGATGCTGCCTTCTGTAGGAACTTCTTCTCTGTAAATCATTTTGATGAATGTGGATTTCCCAGCCCCACTCGGACCGACCACATAAACAAATTCGCCTTGGTCAATATGGACATTCAATCCACTGACTGCAGTAATACCGTTTGGGTACTTCTTGTAGACATTAGACATCTTTATCATCTATTTATCACCCATCTATTTATTGTTTTTGGTTTATTTTCCAGAGTTACGGTTGCTTCAATCTAATCCTTATTGGCGAACAGTATTGTTTGTCCCAGAGTAAGCAAAAAAGTTGTCTCTTACACGCACGAGACAAACACTTGTTTTTTTATTGGTTCGTCCAAACCTCACCCATTATAGCATTCGGTTAGAAAATGTCTGTATTTTTCTTGTTACAAAATTGTTTCAACCTGAGATGAATTTGGTATTTTCAGAAAAAAGTCGCCCTTTTCGAAAAATTGGTCCATTCCAATGCATTAATAAATACTACTTTATTTTTTGTATAAAACCATTAACATCAGCGTTTTCATCGTTTTCAAATGTATAAAAATAAAAAAACTTTTCTATATTTCTTTCTTGTAACAAAAATGAAAAAAACTGCCAAACCAGATATTTGACAGCTTTTTGACATTTGTTTATACAGAAAGTTGGCTTTTCAAATAGGCTTCGATAAACAGACCGATTTCCCCGTCCATCACCGCATCGACATTTCCTGTTTCGGTGTCTGTACGGTGGTCTTTGACCATCGAATATGGGTGGAAAACATAGGAGCGTATTTGAGATCCCCAGCCAATTTCCAACTGTTCGCCTCTCAAAGCAGCCATTTCTTTTTCTTTTTCTTCGATTTCACGTTGATGTAGTTTTGCTTTCAACATGTTCATCGCTTGCTCCCGGTTTTTCAACTGGGAACGTCCGGCTTGACTGGATGTGACGATGCCGGTTGGAAGGTGGGTGATACGGACAGCCGACTCTGTTTTGTTGATGTGCTGTCCACCAGCTCCGCTGGCTCTGAACGTGTCGATGCGCAACTCTTCCGGGTTGATATCAATTTCGATGTCGTCATCAATCTCTGGAACCACATCCACAGAAACAAAGGACGTATGACGGCGTCCCGCAGAGTCAAACGGCGAAATCCGGACGAGACGGTGAACCCCTTTTTCTGCTTTCAAGTAACCGTACGCGTTGTGTCCCTTGATCAACAAGGTGGCACTCTTGATTCCTGCTTCGTCTCCGTCTTGGTAATCGATCATTTCCACTTGGAACGCACGTTTCTCCGCCCAGCGCGTGTACATTCGAAGCAGCATGCTGCCCCAGTCCTGGGATTCGGTTCCGCCCGCTCCTGGATGGATTTCCAAAATGGCATTGTTTTTGTCGTACGGATCATCCAACAACAATTCCAACTCAAACGCTTCAAGCTCTTCTTTCAGCGATTGAACCCCCGCTTCCAATTCTGCACGGATATCCGGGTCGTCTTCTTCCTGCAGCATCTCTTCCATTGTCCGAAGTTCTTCCAGTTGGTTTTCCAATGCTTTGAAACGATTGAATTTGTCTTTTACCACATTGGCTTCGTTGATGAGCTCCTGCGCTTTTTGAGAGTCATCCCAAAAAGTCGGTTCGGCCATCCGCTCATTGTACTCCGCAATGTCTTGTTCCATCGCTTCTAAGTCAAAGAGACCCCCTGAAGCTGTTTAATTTTTGGTCGGCCTGCGCCATGAGGTTTCTGATTACGTTGTTTTCCATAGTGGTTCCTCCTAAAAATGTTTTCTTACAATAGTATAGCGGATTATCGCAGAAAAAACACGTAGGACGAAAACCGTCCGACGCGTTTTCCCTTCATTTCTGGTTGGTTGTTACTTTCCGCTTGTTTGCGGGTTTTGATTGGTCAAGCGTACCGGGCCTTTTTTCTGTTTGTGTCCGGTCATCTGGTTGGCTCCTGCGGCTGAAGGAATTTGCTTATCCCCAACTTGTTCCCGCTGCAAGTTTTGACGAATTTGAGCTTTCATCAACAAGCGCGTCACATCATAGTCAATTGAAGCGATCATCTCTTCAAACATCTTGAACCCTTCTTGCTGGTATTCCGTCAGCGGGTTGGTCTGTCCGTATGAGCGCAAACCGATCCCTTGACGCAATTGGTCCATTTGGTCGATGTGGTCAGTCCATTTGCTGTCCACGACACGCAGGATAACCACTTTTTCAAACTCCAACAGTTGGTCTTCTCCATTCAACTGGCTTTCTTTTTCCGCGTAAACCTCTTTTGCCAGTTCAATCAGATGGTCCTCAATCTGCTGGGCCGTTTTCCCTTGCAAGTCTTCCACACTGATTTTCTCCGGATGCACGAGAGAAGCGTGGGCAAAGTCCACGATGTCTTTCAATTCCCACTCGGATTCCGGTCCTTGTGTGTTCGCTTGAACAATCCGTTGAATCGTACGGCGGATCATCGGAACTGTCACAAATTTAAGCGAGTCTTCTGCCATGATGACTTCTTGGCGCTGGGCATAAATCACTTCCCGTTGTTCACGCATGACATCATCGTATTTCAACACGTTCCGGCGGATATCGTAGTTGTTTCCTTCCACCCGTTTTTGTGCCGATTCCACTTGCCGTGTGATCATGCGGCTTTGGATGACGGCATCTTCTTCCGAAATTTTTAACTGTTCAAGAACCATTCGAATCCGCTCAGAACCAAAGCGTCTCATCAATTCATCTTCCAGAGACAAGTAGAATTGGGACACTCCTGGATCTCCCTGACGGCCGGCCCGTCCACGCAGCTGGTTGTCAATACGGCGTGATTCATGGCGTTCAGTCCCGATAACGGCCAATCCGCCCAGTTCTTTCACCCCAGGGCCCAACTTGATGTCGGTTCCCCGTCCGGCCATGTTTGTCGCAATCGTTACAGCGCCTTTTTGCCCTGCAGTGGTAATAATTTCTGCTTCTTTGAAGTGATTTTTCGCATTCAACACTTCATGCGGAACGCCTTCTTGCTTGAGCAGTTGACTGAGAAGTTCAGATGTTTCCACCGCAACGGTTCCTACAAGAACCGGCTGGCCTTTTTCATGCCGTTCTTTGATATCTTGAATGACTGCCTGGAATTTGCTCATCAATGTCGGATACAACAAATCCGGACGGTCATCCCGTTGAATCGGACGGTTGGTCGGGATGGCGATAACGTCCATGTTGTAAATTTCACGGAATTCTTCTTCTTCCGTCTTGGCTGTACCGGTCATTCCGGACAACTTTTTGTACATCCGGAAGAAGTTCTGGAACGTGATGCTCGCCATCGTTTTGGATTCATTTTCGATTTCCACGCCTTCTTTGGCTTCAATCGCTTGGTGCAATCCATCGGAATAGCGACGTCCTTCCATGATGCGTCCGGTAAATTGGTCGACGATTTTCACTTTGCCTTCATCCACCACATAATCCACATCCAGTGTCATGATGTAGTTGGCACGCAATGCTTGATCGATGTGGTGGACCAATGCTTGGTTTTCCAAGTCATACAAGTTTTGAAGACGGAAGGTCTTTTCTGCTTTTTCCATTCCTTCTTCCGTCAATGCGACGGTTTTGGACTGAACATCAATGGTGAAGTCCTCATCTTCTTTCAATCCTTTGACGAAGAAATCACACCGCGTGTACAGAGTGGTCGAGCGGTTGGCCTGCCCTGAAATGATCAACGGTGTCCGTGCTTCATCAATCAAAATGGAGTCCACCTCATCGATGATGGCATAGTTCAACGGACGCTGAACCATCTGTTCTTTGTACACAACCATGTTGTCACGCAAATAGTCGAAGCCCAACTCGTTGTTGGTGCTGTAAGTGATGTCTGCTTGATAGGCTTCCCGTTTTTCATCGGTTGACTTGGAATTCAAGTTCAATCCCACTGTCATGCCCAGCCAACGGTACAGCTCACCCATTTCACTGGCGTCACGGGTAGCCAGGTAATCGTTCACGGTGACCACATGAACGCCTTCTCCACTGAGGGCGTTCAGATAAACCGGCATAGTGGCGGTCAAGGTTTTCCCTTCCCCGGTCTTCATTTCTGCGATGTTTCCTTCATGCAAAGCCATCGCACCCATCAATTGGACACGGAAAGGATACAAACCGAGAACGCGGCGGGCTGCTTCCCGCACTACTGCATACACTTCCGGCAGCATTTGATCCAATGATTCTCCATTTTGATACCGTTGTTGAAATTCCGGTGTTTTGGCCTTTAGTTGCTCATCGGACAAGGCTTCCATCTGTTCTGCATAACCTTCGATGATTTTTGCCGTTTTTTCGTACCGTTTCAATGATTTCTTATCACTATCGAACAGGCTCTTTAAAATGTTGGCCATTTCTCTACCCCTTATTATAAATATCTCATAAAGTATTTTCTTCGCTTAGTTCATTAACTGAATTATAAAGAGGTCTCCCCTCTTATTCAACACACTGGTTCATTTTATCATTATAAAAGGATAAAAAAAAGGTTCATGAAAAAAGAGTTCTTTTTGTTTCACAAATTTTGGGTCTTTTGCGGCCGAAAAAGAGCATACCAAAAATACCCAGAGCGGTTTCTGGGTATTTTTGAGATGCTGTTTTAATTGTGAAGAATCAGTCTGTTTCAATCAAACCGTACTTGCCGTCTTTTCGTTTGTACACGATGCTGGTTCCGTTTGTTTCCGCATCTTCAAAGATGAAGAAATTGTGCCCCAGCATGTCCATCTGCAACACCGCTTCTTCCGCGCCCATCGGCTTCAAGGAGAGACGTTTTGTCCGCACAATGCTGCTTGCCACGTCATTATCTTCCGTTTCGTCGTCTGTTGCAGCATCGAATCCTTGATCGGTGTCCTCCAGAGTAGATTGCGGCACCAATGCGGTACCTCTTGCTTTCCGGTTGATTTTTGTTTTGTATTTTCTCATTTGTCTTTCTAATTTGTCCACGACCAAATCAATACTGCCGTACAAATCTGGGGATGTTTCTTCCGCACGTAAGACGATATATGGAAGCGGAATGGTGACTTCCACTTTAGCCGTTTTATCAGAATAAGTTTTCAAGTTCACGTGAGCAGTGGCTTCCGGCACCTTGTCGAAGTACTTTTCAATCTTGCTCACTTTCTTTTCAACATAATCCCGAATGGCTGCTGTTACCTCAATATTCTCGCCGCGGATATTGTATTTTAACATATTCATTTCCCCTTTCACTGATCTTCATCAGAGCAAGCTGGATTGAATGGACCACTCATTCAACTTTGCTTACCTTTATTATAGTTGATAGCGCTTTATAACTCAAGAAAAGCGGGAGGACGAATACTTTTTCAACAGCCTGGTAAGAAAACGGCAATTGAAAACCAGTCAATCGATTTTTCTGTCCCCTCTATTCTTTTGTGTATGATATCAAACCTTGAGAGGAAACTTCCAGTAAAAAGCTTTCGGTTTTTAACGAGCCAGGGTGAGTGTTTGTATCTGTGCGGTTTTTTCTTTTTCCAACACTTCCCGGGCATGGAAAATAGTCCGTCCTGTGGTGTACACATCATCCACAATCAACACCCGTTTGTTTTTTATCTTTTCCTTGAAAGCTTCTTTGATTTGAAACGGCTGGGGGCTGTTCAGTCTCTCCGCCCGTTTTTTCTCGGATTGTTTCTTGCCCCTCCCTATGTGTTCCAGGACAGGAAGAAACGGAATCGACGCCGCCTCCAGGAGGCCTTCCACTTGGTTGAAACCGCGTTTGCGCAAGCTCGCTTCACTGACCGGAATGGGAATGATGATGTCGATTGGTTTCAACGAACGGATCGCTTGCCGAAGATCGGACCGAAAAAAAGAGGCCAAGCGATAATCTCCTTTGAATTTATAGGCTTGCAGCCATTCCCGGAACAATCCTTCATACACATAAAGGGCGATATGTGAAAAGTCTTTATGCGGATACTGTTTCTTCCACTTCAAGCAATCCATGCACCACTCAGCTGTCTTTTGGCTCCGGCTGCATCCGGGACAAGCAATTTCTGGGTCAATCCACACAAGCTTTCGGGCGCATGATTGGCACCGCGCTTCGGGAGTCAGCCTCGAAAAAGAAAACACTCCACTCACCGTCAGCGGTACATGGACGGTTTGTCCGCACCAACAACAACGAGTCATGAATGGATCAGCCCCCTTTTTTTCGCCAAGCGGTTCATCGTGTTGATCTGTTTGACCGCTTTTTTCATTGCCAACGATTTTCCGTAATGAAAAAACAGGATTTCTCCGGAAGGGTGTGCGGGGTGCCGGCCGACTCTTCCGGAGATTTGCACAAGCGCTGATTCTGTAAAAATACGGTCTTCCGCTCCCACGACCAATACATCGATATCCCTGAAGGTGACTCCCCGTTCCAAAATGGTCGTAGTCAGAAGAAACTCAATTTTTTCTTCGCGCATGGCCGTGACTTTTTGTTTCCGCATCGGATCCAAAGAAGACACACTGTCAAACCGGTTATCGGGAAACACATCGCGCAAGGCTTGTTCCACTTGTTTCATCCAGTCAATATTCGGGACAAACACCAGAAACCGCCGTCCTGAAGACAGCAGCCTAGCCATATGACGGACCGGAACTGCCTGTTCGGTGTTTTTCACCATCGTTTTTCTCCAATCTCCCGCCCAAATCATTTTGGGCACCGGTAAAGGATGGCCATGGTAACGGGCCGGCAAGATGGTTGCATCCAGCCGCTTCCTTTTGACCAGTTTTCGCAGATGGCGGTCCGGGGTTGCGGTCAAATAAATCAATGCCGATTGCCTTTTACGGGCTTTTTCCGCCGCAAAATGCAATTCCGGTTCTGTGTCAAAAGGAAAAGCATCGATTTCGTCAATGATCAGCACATCGAACGCTTCTTTGAACCGCAGCAATTGATGTGTGGTGGCCACCACAAGCGGTGTGTAACGGTACGCCTCTTCCATTTCCCCGTACAATACTGCCACGTCCACTCCTTTGAAGGCCGTTTGAAGTCGTGGAGCCAGCTCCAAACAGACGTCGATCCTCGGCGATGCGACCGCCACCCTTTTTCCTTGCTCCAAAGAATGGGCGATACCTTCAAACAACATTTCTGTTTTTCCGGCTCCCGCCACCGCCCAAACCAAGCGCGTGCCGTTTGTTTCCATTGTGTCAACGATGTCTCGGGAAGCCATCGCCTGCTGCTCGGAAAGTGTCCCCTCCCACTTCAGCACCGGTCGTTCAACCGACGGAAAATGATTCGATTCCGGAAGGTGGTACAACAAGCTGCAAGTTTTGATGCGCCCCATCTGCAGACAGCGCAGGCAATACCGGCAGTCCTTTCCACAGCTGCATGGTACCGGGTAATGGTCTTCCCTCCGGCTGCCGCAGCGCACGCACTGCAAAGAGCCGTTTCTGCTTTGGAACCCTTTTTGTGTGTGAGCTGCTTGCAGCACTTCTTCCAGACCCGATTCAATCTCCCTTTCCAGCTCTTCTTTCAACAATTCCCTTCCGTACAAATAGGCCTGTGCCCCTTCTTTCTTCATGCCCCATCCTCCTTGTGATGTCCTACTTTACAATATACGCAAAAAATCCGGTATCTCATGAAAGATACCGGATCATTGATAGATGAATTTACTTTTTCTTGTATTCAGGATCGATGGTCCAAGTCAGACCAAGCGCTTTTTCTCCTACATGGACACCGATGACCGGTCCAAAGTAGCTTAAGTCAAACTTAACGGAAGGATATGTTTTTTCCAACTTCTTCTTCCACTCTGCGCCTTCTTCCGGCGAATTGGCATGCACGATGCTGGCCTGCAGCGGATAGGGGGTGTTTTGAACGGCTTCCTCAAAGAGTTCTTCAATGCGTTTCAACGACTTTTTCTTTGTCCGAATTTTATCGTAGACATCGATTTTCTTGTCTTTGAAATAGAGAACCGGTTTGATTTTCAACAAGGTTCCCACCGTTCCAGCAGTCTGCGAAAGCCGGCCACCTTTGACAAGGTTGGTCAGGTTGTCCACCACAAAATACGTGTCTGTCTCTTCCCGCATCTGGTTCAACACCTGCAAGATCTCTTCCACAGATGCTCCTGCTTGTGCCATTTCGGCAGCTTTTAATGCCAAGAAGCCCTGTGCTGCACAGGTTACTCCCGAGTCATATGGATACACTTGGATGTTTTCCATTGAGTTGGCCACACTGGAAGCATTTTGATACGTTCCGGAAATTTTACTGGATAAATGAATGCTGATGATCGCGTCGTATTCTTTTCCTAAACGTTCGTATAAGGAATAAAAATCTCCCACAGTCGGCTGCGAGCTCGTCGGGAGTCGTTTAACATTGCGGGTCTGGTCAAAAAACTCAGCCGCTGAAATGTCTTCCTCTTCTTTGTATACCTTGTTGTCCATGATGACAGAAAGAGGGATGCGGTAAATGCCTTCTTCTTTATATTGTTCAGGAGTTAAATAAGCTGTACTGTCCGTGACAATCGCGATACTCAACTTCTTCCCTCCTTTCTGGTACTAAGTTGATTCTGGTTAGCGGCAAAAAAATAATATGGTATCATTATACCATAGCTTCATTTTCAATCAACTGAGGAAAGGGGGGCGTATGTGTCAATACTTTGGCGGAAACTTTTCTCTAGAGATGGTAACTCTTCAATTTTAATATTAAAATGGCTCGTTCTGTGTGTTTCATTACCCAAACATTTTCTTCAGTTGTCCCATTGGACTTGATGTGGAACTATAATTAGCTATTTCACCTATTTTAACCCCTATAGAAGGACGATGAATCTTTTTCAAAACAGCTCTAACAGCCCCTTTAAATTCAGGGACAATGGTTTGTTCAAATGCAGGTAGTTCCGCTCTCAAAGCTTCTAAAAGCGTTCCGTTTTTACGAGCTGAAATAATGGAAGCTAAGTTTCCAGCCCCTTTGGCTG
>NZ_AUCD01000048.1 GCF_000429585.1 Atopococcus tabaci DSM 17538 | reverse complement strand
CCTTAATGTCTGAACTCAATACAGACGTATATTTTTGTCATGCCTACGCATCCTGGGAACGGGGCTCAAACGAAAACTTCAATAAACTATTGAGGGAATTCATCCCTAAAGGAAAATCCATCCATCTTTTTTCAGAAATGGATATCTATCAAGCCGCTCAGGCAATCAATAGAAGGATTAGAGAAGTGATAGGGTTACGTTCATCAGAAGAGTATTTTCTACAATGTAGTATTTAAAATTTCTCTTCCCCTAGGGGAAGAAGTAAAGAGATTTAAGTTCATCGAATCATGTAACAGAAAGTGTTGCATTTAACTTTACAACTCAAGAAAGCAAAAAAACTTTACGAATAAATAAAAAATACTGGTGAAGAGAATAAAAACGTGGTATTATGTTAGAGTTAGAAGGCGACGTTAGAAGTCTTCAATATTGTATTCGTTTGGAGGAAAAAACATGCGCGTGAATATTACTCTTGAATGCACAGACTGCAAAGAACGCAATTACATCACTAAGAAAAACAAACGTAACAACCCAGATCGTTTGGAAGTGAAAAAATATTGCCCACGTGAAAGACGTGTGACTTTGCACCGTGAAACAAAATAACCCCTTTAAAAAACCGGTCATTTCGATGGCTGGTTTTTTCTTTTAGTTGGTTAATTGTATTGAGCAACTAAATTAATTGCATAACACAACTATAAGCGCAAAACCCTTGTCTTATATGTTTGTTGAAGAAAGGGACGGTGTGAAACAAAGACGTTTTAGTTGCTTCCAGAACATATTCCTTTAAACTGGAGCTAAGAAGTAAAATATAGGAATAGGAGTGAGTGTATGGCTACACATTCCGAAATTTTTTTATCCGACGGTCAATCGTACCAGTTGGCTGAAAATGTAGAAAACGTAGTGGATGCATTAACTGGAACAGGTGGGGAATTGAAAGAAGAACTTCAAGCATTTGATTCGGCGGGCGGAAAAAAGTTGTTTATCAATCCAAAGCATGTTGTCTTAGTGACCGATTATCAATCACCAGAGGACCCTGTCACCGATCCTCACGCAACTGATGACGAGGCAGAAGACAAGGAAAGAAAAAACCATAACTTAAAGGAAGCTCAAAAGTTTAAGGAAGAACTTGGGAACATGGAATAAGTATGGAGAAACCGGCCAGTCTGTCAAAGGCTGGTTTTTTTTGTTTTTGAGCCGGACTGGACGTCTGATTCAGAAAAATGTTAACGTAAACAATGTTGAGATATGGTATACTTTTTAAAGGGCAAGGAAAATTATTCGAATTCTGGATGCGGAAAGGAATTGTGTCAGTGGATTACCAAACTCAAATGAAAATCAGGCGTGCTTTACGAAAGCCCTTAGTTACGTATTTATTTTTAGCGATGCAAATCGTTGCTTTCCTGTTAATGACACTCGACGGAGGCAGCACAAGTATTGAAACTCTTGTCCGATACGGAGCTAAGTTCAATCCTTTGATCGTGTTGGGACAATGGTGGCGTCTTATCACACCGATGTTTCTTCATATCGGAGTGGTTCATTTGATTATGAATTCCGTTATTTTGTATTATTTAGGCGCACAGTTGGAAGCGGTCTTTGGGCATTGGCGTTACTTCGTGCTGTACTTTTTCGGTGGAATCGCTGGAAATGCGGCCAGTTTTGCTTTTAGCGAGTCCGTTTCAGCAGGGGCGAGCACCGCGTTGTTTGGGCTGTTTGGTTCCACGCTGGTGCTGGCAAAGCTGTATAGAGGAAACCCGGCCATCCAAATTATGTCACGCAACTTCTCGCTATTGATCCTGTTGAATCTGCTGTTCGGGTTATTCAGTACGCAAGTCGATTTGGCAGGGCATATGGGGGGGCTGGCAGGAGGATACCTTCTGTCTTATGTGCTGACAACGCCGGTAGTCCGGTTTAAGCTGACACAAAGACGCGCGGTATTCGGTTTGCTGTATATTGGATTGCTGATTGTGTTGATTGTTATAGGAGTTGGCAATTACATTTGGTGGTAACTTATCATTTATTCGAGACGGAGGCGGAGACATGGAAAAGAAAATCATCGGTATTGATTTAGGCGGCACCACAATCAAGTTTGCTGTTTTAACTGAAAGAGGAGAAATACAAACAAAGTGGAGTGAACTGACGGATATTACAGAAGAAGGCTCTAAAATTGTTCCAACCATCATTCGTTCCATCAATGAACATTTAGAGATGTACAATTTAACCCCTGAACATTTTCACGGCATTGGGATGGGCTCACCTGGATCTATTGATCTGGAGAAGGGAACGGTTGTTGGGGCATATAACCTCAACTGGAAGACTGTTCAACATGTCAAAGACGAGATTGAAAAAGGAACGGGGATGCCGTTTGTCATCGACAACGATGCAAACGTAGCTGCTTTGGGCGAACAATGGGTCGGAGCGGGAAACAATGAACCGAATGTCGTTTTCCTGACATTGGGAACAGGCGTCGGCGGAGGCGTGATTGCAGAAGGTAACTTGTTGCACGGCACAGCCGGGGCAGCAGGAGAGGTAGGGCACATTACCGTTGAGCCGAACGGGTACGATTGTACGTGCGGCAAGAAAGGGTGCTTGGAGACAGTGGCCAGTGCCACAGGAGTGGTGCGGCTTGCGCGCGACATGGCAGATGAATTCGCCGGCGACTCCCAGTTGAAATCCATGATTGACGACGGAGAGCTGATTACATCCAAAGACGTGTTCGACCTGTCCCAACAAGGTGATCGATTTGCGTTGTTGGTTGTCGATAAAGTGACCTTTTACTTAGGTTTGGCATGCGGAAATATCGGGAACCTGCTTAATCCGTCCACGATTGTTTTGGGCGGAGGAGTTTCAAAAGCCGGAGAATTTTTGGCGGAACGCGTACGGAATTACTTTGAGAAATTCACGTATCCTACTGTTCGTAACAGTACGAAAATTCGTCTGGCGAAGTTGGGGAATGATGCAGGCGTCATCGGTGCCAGCTCTTTGGTGATTGAAAACATCGTCCGTTCCCAAAGTTGAGTGACCGAAACTGCTGATTGGATAGCGCGTTGGTTTTGGAGCATTGTCTCTGTCTGTCAGGAGACAATGCTTTTTTTCAGTTGCGGAGCTATGTTGTGGTATACTGTTATTTTGAGAGAAATGGTTATTTCAATAAAGTTGGTGGATGAAGTGAAAAAAAGACAGATGTCAAACAAACGAATATGCACAATCGGTCTCTTTCTTTTATTGCTCTTAACAGCGTGCCAAAAGCAACAAACTCCTGACAACGATACATCTCAAGCAGAAAAAGAACCGGTCATCCATCAATTGCAGATTCCTTATGAGGAATTTCGAAAAGTCATTGGTTGGGTAAGCGGGGAAGACATTTTGGTGCATTTAGGAAATACCGAGGAAGATCAGTTGGCTGTGTACGACCTACATACAGGTGAAATGGACGTGATTTACAGTCTGCCGGCGTATATTTTGTCGGTGGAATTATCAGACGATGCAGACAAAATTGCTTTGCAAATGATAGACGGCACAACTTCTAAAGTACAGGTCATTGATTTGGAAGGAACCGTACTGCAGACACAAGAGGTGGGGGCTTCCAGTTACGTGGGAATGGATTGGAATCCCGAAGACGACAATCTCCTCTTTATCTCTTATCCCGAGTTTGTCGATTACCAGGAAAAAACAGTATTGAAAATGTGGGATCTTGCAACCAATGAGGTGGTCCGTTTGGAGACTTCTTCCTTGGGTACAAGATGGTATTCTTCGAACCTGTACTTGTTCGTTGACCATAACGAGGATGACACTTTGGAAGAAGGGGCCTTGTACATCGGGGACATACGAACGGGCGAAGAACTCTTGATCAACTCGCAAGTATCCGAGTTTTATTTGCACGAAGACTCCTTTGTGGCAATGACGCCTTCTGATTTCAATGAAGATGAGTTGTTGTTGAGTTTTCAGTATCCGTTTATGGTGGACAAAGGCTATATGACGGTGCCGAAAGTGACGATGAATGAACGCCTGGTGTTCCCTTACTTGTCACAAGGCAAGCGGAACGGCGCCATCTATGGCGTGCTTCCAAAAGAACGGACGACGTTGGAATCGGAAGTGGGAGAATATGTGCTTTCGCGTCTTGATTTTGAGAACCACACGGCTCGCCCGGTAATGGATTTGCCGGACAGTGCTCCTATCTCTGTTTCAAACAATCAAGAATACACCCTCTATGGTTGGCAGTATGAATATGTCATCAACTTGGATAAACAAACCATTCAACCTCTCCTGCAAAGCGGGAACCAATCATTCTAAATGGGAATGAAAATCAGTCATCTCTGGTTTCCGTGGACGAAGTCGGAAACGGGCTGGAAAATCACAGTTTAATTGTGTAAAATAATATAGCGTAGAGTCAAAGAAAGGGGAACCGCTTTTGGATACAACTACTGTTTTAAATATCATCATATGGGGTGCGCTGGCTGCCTGGGGAATTTATGAAATCATCCAATATTTCCGTAGAAAAAATGCCGCTCAAGATTTGACCTCGGAAGAGTTTAAGCAAAACATGCGGAAAGTGCAAGTGATCGATGTACGGGAAAAAGATGAATTTGCAGCGGGGCATATTTTAGGTGCGCGCAACATTCCTTACATTCAGATGAAACAGCGTTTAGGGGAAATTCGAAGAGACCAGCCTGTTTATCTCTACGATGAACGCCGCACATTGAGCCGCAGAGCTTCTTTGCTTCTTAAAAAAGAAGGGTTTACCGATATTTACCGTTTGAAAGACGGCTATGAGAGCTGGGACGGAAAAATCAAGCGGGACAAATAATATGATGAACGTTAAAAAACACACAGCGCAGGCTGTGTGTTTTTGTGTTTTGCCTCTGTGTCAAAATGATGAGGTCTTTTTATGAGGGAGGGGATGTCCTTTGTAATCATAGACTTTTCCGAAATGGTTCGGCTTTCTCAGCAATCGGTAACGGAGAACAACCAACTGTTTACGGTCATTGACCCGGGCGCTGATATACACGGTTGAGCCGCTCTCCACTTCATATAAGAAAGTGTAGGCGTGTTTTCCTGTAATCAAACACGAATAGCGTTGTCCGTCGCTTTCCAATGTAAAGCGGCAAAGAGGAACGCCTCTGTTGGTGGTCAACACTTTCACTTCCTCCGAAACCACTTTTCCGGTCATGACGATTGTATTCATCTTTATCACCTCATTTTTTATGTCCTCCGATTAAACCGCTTCGATTAACCGCTGTTCCGCCTCGAGTTAAGCTGCTTGCGTGAACCAAGGACGTATACCCGTAGCGGGAACGCACCTGATCCATCACGTGTTCCAACTTCTCTTGGCTGATGGTTTTTTCTGCTTCTTCAAATAAGTCCAACTGCCAACTTGTACGGTGCTGGACTTTTCCGCATTGCACAGCTACTGTGCGGACAGGCAGACCGGTGTAGTGGGTGCGGAAGAGATGCAGACATACTTCGATAATTTTTTTGGACGAATTTGTTGGATAAACAGTCATTTGCCGACTAAACCCGGATCCGCCCACATCTCGGGAATAACCGATCGACACATGCACCAGGCCGCATTCTGCGTGGTGTTCCCTCAAACGTGCCGCCACTTGATCGGCCATCTCTTGGATGACCACTTCTGTTTCTTCTTGAATGACATAATCGCGGTTCAACACTTGGCTTTTTCCATACGAAGTGGAAACAGGTGTGTATTTTTCTGAAATGATGCTTTGGTCGATTCCGTGCGCGTGATAAAACAATTGCTCGCCGATTACACCGTGGCTGCTTTTGAGTTTTTTAACATCATACTGGGCGAGCTGGCGTACTGTATGGATCCCCAGGCGTTGGAGATTGCGTGCTGTGCGTTCGCCGATTCCCCACATATTGGTCAGCGGGTGAATATTCCAAACGGTGTGCGGTACGTCTTCGTACCGCCATTCAGCGGTGTAACGGGTGGCAGCACAGTGCTTGGCCTCGTTATCCAAGGCCAATTTGGCCAATAAAGGATTGTCGCCGATTCCCACAGAAACGATCAGCCGGTAACGATCCCAGATAGTCTGCTGGATTTTTTTAGCGATTTCATCCGCAGAACCGAACAATGTGCGGGAGGCGGTCACGTCTAAAAAAGATTCGTCGATGCTGTATATATGTAAGTCGTTTTCCGACACGAATTGTTTGAACACTTCAATGATGCGCAAATTGGTTTTGACGTATAAACCCATGCGCGGTTCAACAATTTGGATGCGGGAGTTTTTCGGTATTTCAAATCGGCGCGAACCTGTTTTGATGCCGTATTCGCTTTTCACACGCGGTGAGGCAGCTAAGACAAGGCCGCCCGCGATATCGGGTTTGCTCATGACAACGATATAGGCTTTTAACGGATGAAGACCTCTGGAAGCCGCTTCAACAGAGGCGAAAAAAGATTTCACATCAATGCACAGAACGTCCCGTCTGGGTTCTTGGGAGTAATCAATCCGAATCATCTCCATCACATCCTTGTATCCATTATACGAACGTTTGTTCCGTTTGTAAAGCGGAAGTTGACCAGGAAGATTCAATGTCCAATGGTATTGAGGGCTTCTTATCTATGCTATAATGGACAAGAAAAGGGGGCGTACACGTTGCGGACACAGATCATCGCCCATCGTGGGAGCAAAGGAGCCCACCCGGAAAATACACTTCCCGCTTTTCTTCACGCGATAAAAGTGGGAGCGGACGGCATTGAACTTGATGTCCAGTTGTCAAAGGATAGGCAATTGGTTGTCATCCACGACGAAACGGTGGATCGAACGACAAACGGAAAGGGCCTTGTTTCTCAATTGGCCTTGAGTGAACTCAAGCAGCTGGATGCAGGCTCTTGGTTCAACCCCGGTTATTCCGATACGCGGCTTCCGACATTGAAAGAAGTCTTCGAGACACTGACAAAAGAAGTGTTCCATGGGTCAGTGAATGTCGAGTTGAAAACAGATAGATATGCGTACGAAGGAATAGAAGAGAAAGTGGTTGAGCTTGTCCGCTCTGAGGAATGGCCGTTTGATCTGGTATTTTCCAGTTTTAACGAAGCGACACTTCAGCGTTTGTTGGAGAAGGCGCCTGATTTTTCTGCAGCTTTGTTGTTTCGAAGGCTCGGAGAAGAAAAAACACATGTGGGACGTTATCCATTGTCTGCCTGGCACCCAAAAATTACGTGGCTCAAACGAGCGTCTGTGCCACGGCTGAATAAAATGCCCCTGCGCGTATGGACAGTAAACAAAGAGAGAGAAATGAAGCAATGTTTTCGTATGTCAGTGGAAGCAATTATTACAGACTTCCCTGAAAAGGCATTGGAAGTCAGAGAAAAGTATTAAATGGATTAATGGAGGAAAAGAGTGAAACCGAAAATCGTTGTCATCGTCGGCCCAACTGCGGTAGGAAAAACCCGTCTGGGAGTCGATATCGCAAAACAATTGAATGGAGAAGTGATTAGCGGCGACTCGATGCAGATTTACAAAGGATTGGACATCGGAACCGCAAAAGTCACGAAAGAAGAAATGCAGAGAATCCCACATCATTTAATCGATGAAATCAGCGTTCACGAACCGTATTCCGTGGCGGATTTTCAGAGGGAAGCACAACAGCGGATACAAGACATCTGCTTCCGTGGCAAAGTGCCTGTCATTGTGGGCGGTACCGGACTCTATATCGAGTCGTTGCTGTATAATGTCTCGCACGGAGGGGAGAGTCCGCAAAACCCGGCTTTTCGTGAAGAACAAAACCGTTTGGCAGACGAAAAAGGAAATCGTTCTATATGGGAAAAGCTCTATCGGCTGGATCCGAAAGCGGCAGAGGCCATCCATGAAAACAACCGTAGAAGAATTATACGGGCCTTAGAAGTGATTCACGAGACCGGAAAGCCATACTCGTCGCTGCAGGATGAGAAAAAAACAAAAGAACCGTTTTATGACGCCCAAATCATAGGTCTAACGACCGATCGGACATTGTTGTATGAACGAATCAACCACCGGGTGGACCTGATGATGGAAGCTGGCTTGCTGGAAGAAGCGAAGTGGCTTTTAAAACAGGTGGAGCCAGGTGCTCAATCGGCCAAAGGAATCGGCTACAAAGAGTTGTTCCCGTACTTTGAAGGCCGGGTTTCTCTGGAAGAAGCGGTGGAACAAATCAAACAAAACTCCCGACGTTACGCCAAGCGTCAATTAACCTGGTTCCGCAACCGTTTTGAGTCGGTTTCGTGGTGGGACTTGGTCCAGCGGCCGGAGTCGGAAGCGGAATTGATGGAAGAAGTGAAAAACTTTCTGCAAACGAAATGAATAAAGGGGTGGAATCATGGAAAATCAAACGAAATATGAAAGAGTCATCGTGGTGGGTGTACAGACGAAAGAAAACGATCAGTCCTTTCGTTATTCGATGGATGAGTTGGCGCAGCTGGCTGTGAATGCGGGCGGCGAAGTGGTAGGCGAGATTCTCCAAAAAAGAGAACGAGTCGATTCCCGTACCTTTTTAGGGAAAGGAAAGTTGAACGAATTGGTTCACTTGGCTGAAGAGCTTGAAGCGACCACCATCATCTTCAACCAGGAGTTGTCGCCGAGCCAAGTCCGGAACATTCAAGACAGCATTGAAGTGAAGGTCATTGACCGAGTGCAACTGATTTTAGATATTTTTGCCATGCGTGCACAAAGCAAGGAAGGCCGCTTGCAGGTGCAACTCGCACAGTTGGAGTATTTGCTGCCGAGATTGTCCGGGCAGGGAATCAACCTTTCGCGGCTTGGGGGTGGAATCGGGACACGAGGGCCCGGGGAAACTAAGTTGGAAACCGACCGTCGGTACATCCAGCGCCAAGTCACGGATATCAAGAGGGAATTGAAAAAAACAGAAGCTCACCGTGAGCGCAGCCGTCAACAACGCAAATCAGGCGGAGTATTTCAGATTGGGTTAATCGGGTATACGAATGCTGGGAAATCGACATTGCTCAATGCATTGACAGAAGCAGGGACTTACGAAGAAGATCAGTTGTTTGCCACGCTGGACCCATTGACAAGAAAATTGGAACTGCCGACCGGAATGCAGGTGACTTTGACGGATACCGTTGGATTCATCCAAGATTTGCCGACGCAGTTGATCGAGGCGTTTCAATCCACGTTGGAAGAAACCCGTGAAGTCGATTTGCTGCTGCATGTGATTGATGCCTCAGCTGAAAACTTAAGCGGAAACGAAGAAACAGTCATTCAATTACTGGAAGAACTGGAAATGGACAGCATTCCGCGTTTGACTGTTTATAATAAAAAAGATTTGGTGGAAGGGAATTTCTATCCAAGTCTCTATCCAAATGTGGTGATTTCTGCACGAGACGAAGAAGACATCCAGCGTCTGCTGCAGGAAATTTTGAAAAAGATGAAAGAAATCATGGTTCCTTACCGCATGAAAATTCCTGCATCGGAAGGCGGGAAATTGGTGCGTTTGCGTCAAGAAACGTTACTGGAACGCCAGACATACGATGAAGAAACAGGAATTTATTTAGTCGAAGGATACACAACTGAACACTCGCGTTGGAATGGAGAGAAAAGCAAAGAATGAGTTTGGATAAGTTATTTGGCAAAGAACTGAGCGATGCAATCAATGAAGTGGAGAAACAAATCGATCCGATTCATCGAAAAATCCACGAGATGGCTTTGTTCCATCAAAACAAAGTGCTGACCAGTTACCGGACACATCAAGTGTCAGAACAGCACCTGCATGGCACAAATGGGTATGGGTACAACGACATGGGCCGCGATACGTTGGACGACATATTTGCGGATGTTTTTGGTGCGGAAGCGGGATTGGTTCGTACACAGATCATCTCGGGTACGCATGCCATCTCCACCGCCTTATTCGGTGTGCTGCGTCCGGGGGATGATTTGCTCTATATCACCGGCGAGCCATACGACACACTGCAAGAAGTGGTTGGGGAGTCCGGAAACGGCGTAGGGTCGTTGAAAGAATACCAAATGGGGTACAAACATGTGCCGCTCAAAGAAAATGGCGGCGTAGACTTTGAAGAAGTCGAAAAACATGTGACGGAGAAGACGAAAATGTTTGCCATTCAACGGTCTCGGGGATATTCTTCGCGCAAATCTTTTACAATTGACCAGATTGAAATGATGATCAAAAAAGTCAAAGCGATGAAACCTGATGCGGTTGTCTTTGTAGACAATTGTTACGGGGAGTTTGTGGAAGAAAAAGAACCGACAGAAGTGGGCGCCGACTTGATGGCGGGCTCATTGATTAAAAATGCGGGGGGAGGAATCGCTCAAAACGGCGGGTACATCGTCGGGCGTGAAGATTTAGTGGAAGCTTGCGCGTATCGTTTAACCAGTCCGGGAGTAGGCCGCGAAGCCGGTGCCACCCTTGATACGCTAAGAGAGATGTACCAAGGGTTCTTCCTTGCACCGCACGTGGTGGGAGAAGCGCTGAAGGGTGCCGTATTTGCGTCTGCGCTCCTGGCACGGCTGAATGTGGCCGTGTCTCCCACATGGGACGAAAAACGGACAGATTTGATTCAGTCTATTTCACTGGGAAATCAAGAGGACATGGTCCGCTTTGTGCAAACTGTTCAAAAGTACTCACCGGTTGATGCTCATGTCACTCCGATTCCGAGCTATATGCCGGGATACGAAGACGATGTAATCATGGCCGCTGGAGCCTTCGTGCAGGGCGCGACAAGCGAACTCTCGGCGGACGGGCCGATTCGGGCACCTTACACCTTGTTCCTTCAAGGCGGGTTGACATACGAACACGTCAAGCTGGCAGTCGCTTTTGCGGCAAAAGAATTGTATTTCGACTAAACATCTACAGGACGCTCTTTTGAAAAAGAGCGTCCTGTTTGACTTTTTAAATCAAAATCCGCTACTGTGAAAGAGAAGTATGAAAGAGGAGGAAAAAAGACAATACAATGAAGTCACTGACAAGGGAAGAAATTAAACGACAAGCGGAACAAGAAAATGTGCGTTTCTTGCGATTGATGTTTACCGATATTTTAGGAATCGTAAAAAATGTGGAAGTGCCGATCAGCCAATTGGATAAAGTGTTGGACAACCAAATGGGATTCGATGGTTCCTCCATCGACGGGTTTGTCGGTATTGAGCAAAGCGATATGCTTCTGTACCCAGATATGAACACGTGGTTGATTTTTCCGTGGACATTGGACAACGGCAAAGGAAAAGTTGCCCGCTTTATCTGTGATGTATACAATACAGACGGTACTCCTTTTGAAGGGGATCCGCGCAGCAACTTAAAACGAGTATTGAAAGAAATGGAAGGCAAAGGTTTCTCCACCTTCAATCTTGGACCGGAACCGGAATTCTTTTTGTTTAAGTTGAATGAAGATGGCCAACCAACTCGTGAATTGAACGACGAAGGCGGTTATTTCGATTTTGCACCGACAGATTTGGGCGAAAACTGCCGGCGGGATATCGTGTTGGAATTGGAGGCGCTTGGATTTGAAATCGAAGCTAGTCACCACGAGAATGCTCCAGGGCAACACGAAATCGACTGGAAATACGCCGACGCCATCACCGCTTGTGACAACATCCAAACATTCAAAGTCATCGTAAAAACCATTGCCCGTCAACACGGGCTCCACGCAACGTTTATGCCAAAACCTGTTCAGAACATTGCCGGATCCGGCATGCATTTCAACATGTCTTTGTTTAATGACGAAGGCAATGTCTTTTATGACCCATCCGACGAAGAGGGCCTCAGCAATACGGCTTACCAATTCATGGGCGGCATATTAGACCATGCAAAAGGCTACACTGCAATCTGTAACCCGACAGTGAATTCCTACAAACGCCTGACACCCGGATTTGAAGCGCCGGTGTATGTTGCTTGGAGCGGAACCAATCGCTCGCCTTTGGTACGCGTACCGGCTTCTCGAGGCAATTCCACGCGGATTGAACTGCGTAGTGTCGATCCATCCGCCAACCCGTACTTGGCACTGACCGTGCTTTTAAAAGCAGGATTAAACGGAATTGACAAGGCGAAAACAGCGCCTGAGCCTGTAAACCGCGACATTTACAAAATGTCTTCTAAAGAGCGTAAAGAGGATGACATCAGCTCCTTGCCGGCGACATTGAATCAAGCTTTGGATTATTTGTCAGAAGATGAAATAGTCAAAGCGGGATTAGGCGATCACATATACAACCGTTTCATGTCGCTGAAGCGCGCCGAATGGGAAGATTATCGTAAGTACGTATCCAAATGGGAACAGGACAAATATTTGAGTTTATATTAAAAATAAATCGTTAAGTTGAATAAACTGCTGCAGAGGAGATATCCTCTGCAGATTTTTTTGTCGGTTTAACCGATAATGGTATACATGAAAGAACGGAGTAAAAGCGTTGACACGTCATTGTGGTACTGGTATTATTTAGAAGTGTTTTTGAAGAATTATATTTTTTGTTGAATTGGTATAGTTCTATTTACATGCTAATTGAGGAGAGGTGCCCATGAAAACTTATACAAAAGAAACAATCAGAGAGCAAGTCGAGAAAGAAAACGTCCGCTTTTTACGCTTAATGTTTACGGACATTCTTGGAACAATAAAAAATGTGGAAGTGCCTATCAGCCAGTTGGATAAAGTCTTGGACAACAAGATGATGTTTGATGGATCTTCCATTGAAGGATTTGTTCGTATCGAAGAAAGTGACATGTACCTGCATCCTGATTTGTCTACGTGGTTAATTTTTCCATGGGAAGTCGAATCGTTTAACGGCGGGAAAATCGCCCGTTTGATTTGTGATGTTTATAATCCGGACGGTACTCCTTTCGCAGGCGATCCCCGAAATAACTTGAAACGGATTGTGAAGGAAATGAAAGAAATGGGGTTTACAGAATTTAACCTGGGACCTGAACCTGAGTTCTTTTTGTTCAAATTGAATGAAGAAGGAGAATGCACCGGTCAATTGAATGACACCGGAAATTACTTCGACTTGGCGCCAACCGATTTGGGTGAAAACTGCCGCCGGGACATTGTATTGGAATTGGAAGCGTTGGGATTTGAGATTGAAGCCAGTCATCACGAGGCTGCTCCCGGCCAACACGAAATCGACTGGAAATACGCAGATGTAGTGGAAGCATGCGACAATATTCAAACGTTCAAGCTGATTGTGAAAACAGTGGCCCGAAAATACAACTTGCACGCTACGTTCATGCCGAAACCCGTTGCCAACATCAATGGCTCAGGGATGCATTGTAATGTTTCATTATTTACAGAAAAAGGAAACAGCTTCTATCAAGAAGACGGAGAAAAACAATTGAGCGAGACGGCCTATCACTTTTTAGGCGGGGTGTTGGAGCACGCCCGTGCATTTACAGCTGTGTGTAATCCTTTGATTAATTCTTATAAACGGCTGGTCCCCGGATTTGAAGCACCGGTCTATGTGGCTTGGAGTACTGGAAACCGTTCGCCGCTGGTCCGTGTGCCGGCGTCTAGAGGTATGTCCACACGCTTGGAAGTCAGAAGTGTGGATCCAGCCGCTAATCCATATTTAGCTCTGTCCGTTATCCTGGCTTCTGGATTGGATGGTATCCGCAACAAAACGCAGCCGCCGAAAGCTGTCGAAAGAAATATTTATCTGATGGACGACAGTGATTTGGAGGAAAACGGCATCCCTATGTTGCCGTCGACGTTAGTGGAAGCAATGGATCTGATGCAGAAAGATCCTATCATTACGGAAGCACTCGGTTCGCATATCTTGACCAACTTCATCGAAGAAAAAGAAGTGGAATGGAACGCCTACCAGATGCAGATTAGCCCTTGGGAATTAGAAAGTTACTTGGACCGGTATTAAATGAACAAAAGGAAAAGGGGCTGTCTCGAAAAGAGGCAGCTTTTTTTGTGTTCTAGCAGCAGAAGGAGGAGTAGTTGTTAAGGTAAATGTATATTCATTTTAAAACCGTACTATTGTTTATAAAACGTTTGTCCTATGTGAAAAAAAGGAGGAAAATCAGGTGTTTAATGGAAATGAACAGGAGAAATAAACAAAATATGCAAAAAATATAATCTTTTTTGTAAAAGCTATTGACAGTTTGATGGAAACTAGATAGAATAATCAATGTTGCGACAAACAAGTCACAGTAGCTCAGTAGGATAGAGCATTCGCCTTCTAAGCGAACGGTCGGGGGTTCGAATCCCTCCTGTGACGTAAAATGGATTTGGCTAAGGCCAAACAAAAAGAAACCTCGATTTCTCGAGGTTTCTTTTTGTTTGCATACGATAGTTTGAAAAAACAATTATTATGTGAGAATGGGACTTGAATTTTCCGACCTTATATTGTTTGATAGAAAAACATCGCTGTGATGCAATATGAGTTCATATAGATTGTAAGACGGGTAGAATCTAAGTATAGATTCACCCGTCTCTCGTTTAATGATTAAATTTGGAAGAGTTGTATTATTTTTCTAAATTGTCGATGGCATAATCAGCTTCTTCTTGAATGAACTGTTCGCCGTATTCAGAAGTTAGTTGATCATATACGCCTGCTTTAGACATATGCATTGTTTCGGCATAATCTTCTGCTTTCCTCAGAGCATTTTCTTTCCAGTCAGCCTCTACATTATCAACAGCGTATTGGGCCGCTTCAGTTGAAAACTGATCTCCATATTCAGAAGTTAGCTGATCATAAAGTCCGGATTTAGACATATGCATCGTATCGGAAAAGGATTGAGCTCTATTGAGAGCTGACTGAAATTCTATTGGAACATCATTCTCGCCATTAGAGTCCGCTGCTGCTTCTTCAGCAGTTTCATTTCCGTTTTGTGTAACTTCTTCTTGAGATTCCTCGGTGCTGCTGGTTTCAGTGGCTGCGGTTTGCTCTGTTCCATCAGCAACATCCTTGTAAATAGAATAATGTCAACCGTTATTCATATTTTATATCTTGCCTGTACTTTGTATATATTTATAAAAAATGCATGTGAAGCGTTATGGTTGGTCCAAATTTTCTTGTTTGTTAAGATAAAATTGTATACGAGACAGGCAATAATAAGGAGGAACACATATGGCTAAACGATCAGTGGGAGCTTACAGCAATATAGAAGAAGTCATGGACCAAGTGAAGTCTTTAGAACAATCTGGTTTTTCTAGATACGACATTACGGTTATTTCATCAAACAAGAACCAAGAGAACCTTCAACGTTTAGACGACGTGGAAATTGTATCTCTAGAAGATAATGAACCGATTAGTGAGGAATTAACTTTCGGATTAGGCGAAGAGACCATTCGTACCTATAACTCTGCCGTCCAAGAAGGTGGATATGTTGTGTTGGTAGATGGAGATAGTGAACCTGGAGAAGCAGGGGCTGCGGACGTAGAAGGCGATTCTGCTTCAGGAGGAATGGATGTCACACCACCGGGATTCGGAATAGATCCACGCGTGCCGCCGGTTACGCACAGTGATCTGCACGGCGATCCGATGAATACGAGAGGCGACGTGCCCGTTGATACGGGAAGAAACCCGCACGTTGACAGCGAGTCTCTTTCACAAACAGACGCTAATGATAGAGAGCGGACGAGAGATGAGGAAGAGCCGCTTCCGAAATTCACAAACGAATCGGAACCGGGAACCGACGAATCCACCATTAATGTCCGGCCGATAAAAAACAAGAACACTCCTCACAGCCAACGTTCAGAAGAACAAACGGATATTCCTAATGAATCATTGGATGAAGACAGAGGAACATACAGGTAATTCGCTAAAGGGCCGGGCAAGCTTCCGGCTCTTTTTCCTTGCGAAATCAAGGGTAACCATATTGAAAAAACGCTCAATTTACGTTATACTTTTTTCGGTTAGTTTGGAAGATTACCCAAGTCTGGCTGAAGGGGACGGTCTCGAAAACCGTTAGGCGGCTTATCGCCGCGCAAGGGTTCAAATCCCTTATCTTCCGTATAATAAAATAAATTAAAAAAGGTTCTGTAATGGGGGGATTCCGATTACAGAACCTTTTTTTGTGCCGTCGGTCGAAATAGAAAAACGTTTTCTATGGAGGACAGCCAAAAAATCATCTGAAACTTAAGAAACAAATGTGGTATCATATTGCAATGTGCGTTTTTACTAAACGTTGCTGATGGATGAGAATCAGCGGAATAGAATACATAATATAAAGGAAGTGTCGGGATGATAAATGTAGAACGAAAAGTAACAAGCAGAGGAGTATTTAATGCCGCGGTTACTGCAGCCATGGTATTGTTCACTGCGTACGGCAGCATGCAAAACGGGTGGTTCACCTTACCCAACCTTGTTTCTTGGTTAGGATTGGTGGGAACTATCGGAATAGCACACGGGAAAAAATGGAACTTCCCATTCAATATGACTCAAAATGTCTTCAATCTTATTGTGTCTTGGCGAAGCAAATTGTTCGGAGATGCCATCATGGCTCTTTATTATTTTGCCACACAGATTTTCGGAATCGATATTTGGAACAAACACCAGGATCAAGACGGGAACTTGATTACTGACAAGAGAACTGACTGGATGACCGTAATCGCAGCAATCCTGATTGGAGGCGTGCTGCTTGGTGGAGTCAGTTATTTACTGGGTGGAGCATTCATCGTTTTAGATGCAGTGAACAATTCGACCGCAATCGTGGCTCAGTACTTACAGATCATCAAACGGAAACGATCCTCTTGGATTTTGTGGGGGATGACTAACTTGATTGGAATTATTATCTGGCTGGGTGTCGGGGTTCCGCAGATGTCCGTAATGTACGCAGTATTTGCTTTAAACAGCGTGAGAGGGTTCATCAATTGGTCTGAATAGAATAGGAGGTTGCGGATAAGCTGTGTTGGCTGACCGCAGCCTTTTTTCTTACAATAGAAAGAGCGACGCATGTATATTTACTTTTATACTTCTTTCGTGATAAAGTATTGAATGTAAAAAGAGGAAACCCTATACAAAAAAGCTCAAAAGCGAGCCAACCATTAAGTAGCTGAATAAATAGTTTATTCATTTTCATTCTCTTTTCACGTAAGTGCAACTTCGATCAATAATGAGCTGCTGCCTGTTTGGTGAGCAGCTCTTCTGTTATATAAGACTTTTTGAAGGAGTGGTTTGTAATATGAACAAAAATGGCTGGTTGACGATTCCTAATTTACTCTCGATATTCCGGATATTATTGATTCCTTTTTTTGTCTACTCGTATTTGACGGCTGCTGACCAGCAAGGGTATCTTCTCTCCTCTCTTATTGTGGTGGTTTCAGGGTTGACGGATTTTGCAGACGGGGTGATTGCCAGACGATATGGTCAAATATCGGAGGTCGGGAAACTGTTGGACCCGGTGGCAGATAAACTGACTCAAATGGCTGTAGCTTTCAGTTTGGTCGTGACGTGGGAGTATATGTGGATTGTTGTGGCCATCTTTTTAGTGAAAGAGCTGAGCCTTCTTATCAATGATATACTTTTGTTGCGAAAAAATAAAAAGATGGACGGCGCCAAGTGGTATGGAAAAGTTTCTACGATGGTGTTCTACGGATCTATGGTCCTGTTAGTGGCGTTTCCTGATATGAATACAGGAGCGGCCAATGCGTTGATGGCTCTGACGGCATTCTTCTTATTGCTGTCATTTGTATTGTATACTCGGTGGTTTGTGCACATGCACAGAAAACACTCCTAATTTATGGAAGAGAGGCTGGGACAAAAGTCCCAGCCTCTTCTGCATTTCCGAATAGGCCAGCGAAAATGCGCTCCAAAATATAGACCCGACGTCCACTTTGTCATGACTGTAGTTGCTTTAGCAATGTACAGTCATGATACACTTGGGCATCTGCCCACAGTGCCTCCTTTAGAATAATGCTCGAGGGGCTTCGCCCCTCATCCGCTTATTCGCTCCA
>NZ_AUCD01000047.1 GCF_000429585.1 Atopococcus tabaci DSM 17538 | reverse complement strand
GGGATTTCGAGGTGGAGCTCCCCGTACTCGGTCTTGACCGTCCGGTCATAGGTGCCATTACGGGAATTGCCGGAGTGGAACCCAATCCGGTCGTACTTCTCGTAATCCAGGAAGGCCGTCAGCTCCGTCCGCAGTAGCGTGTTCACGGCCAGCTCCAGATGGGAGCGGAATAATTCGTTCAAATCGCCTTTGGTGGCTAGAGTCTGCAGGAGTTCTGTAGTAAAATCGTTCATAGGGAAGTCCTCTTTTCTGTGAATGGGTGTGGTAACTTTATTCTACAGAAGGGACTTCCTTTTTTCTATTTACACAAAATATTTTATACTCTCTCCAATTCTTAAAAAGACTATGTTATTAATTACACCACAAACTAACCTAAGTTTTAAAAAATAGACAAAAACCATTTCTTGCATGTATCGAGTCATATAGACTGCAAATTATTATCATCATTTATGATACGGTTCATTCCGCATAATCCGGAACGCGCGGTAAATTTGTTCGGTCAAAATGAGACGCATCAGCTGGTGCGGGTAGGTCATTTTTCCAAATGAAATTTGGGCGTTGCTGCGCTGCATCACGTCTTTACTCAGTCCCAAGGATCCGCCGATCACAAAGACGATGGAACTTTTTCCGTGCACCATCAGTTTTTCAATCTCTGCCGCGAACTCTTCAGAGGTCCGTTCTTTGCCTTCAATCGCCAGCGCATAGACGTGTGCGTGTGCCGGAATTTTGCTTAAAATCCGCTCGCCCTCTTTTTGTTTGACCTGCTCCATCTCCGCCTCACTCAAATTTTCCGGTGCTTTTTCATCCGGCACTTCGACCACCGAAAATTTGCTGTACGCTCCGAGACGCTTGGCGTATTCCTCAATCCCTTTTTTCAAGTACTTCTCTTTCAATTTTCCCACGCTCACAATTGTAATATCCACACTTATCCCCCTTTAAATCACAGGTTGTCCACAGAAGTTATCCACATATCCACATTCTCACTTCTGTATATGGTGAGTGAATGTTTGTTCGCCACAACATCTTGTTTTGTTTTTTCAAAAGCCTAATAGGACGTTATCCATGATTTTTGTTGGTTATTCACAGCACATCTTTTTGTTCAAAACCCATTGGCATCAACGGTTACAGCTGAATCCAAGTTTTGTTATTTGGTGTTATCCACACCTCTGGATAACTATGTGGATAACTTTTTCATCCCAAAACAGGTGGTTCTGCGGTCTTTTTTATTTAGTTATCCACAAGTGGACAATCCTTGTTTTTCTCTTTCCACACTTCCTTATCCTACCACGATAATTCCGTACTAGAAAGAACGTAATTTTTCCGTCTCGTGTCCAACAAAAAAACCGATTCGGAAACATCTGAATCGGTTCGTGTGAATTACATATTGTTTTCGGAAGACGTCATGGTGACGGTCGTAGTTTGGAGTTCTCCGTCCCGGTAGAATTCCACTTCTACTTCACTTCCAATTTCAGAACTGTAAATCAGCTGACGCAGTTCCATACTGTTGGTGACTTCTTGCCCGTCGAAACCGACAATGACGTCATATTGTTGCATTCCAGCCGTTTCTGCTGCAGATCCTGGAACCACTTGTGCCACGACCACTCCGCCGTTGACATCATCCGGCAAGGTCAACACCGTTTCGCGCTGTTGGGAAGAAATCATCGACAAGTCAATCAAGCTGATGCCCAACACCGGACGGATGACTTCGCCGTTTTGTTCCAATTGATTGACGATATTTACGACATCGTTGCTCGGGATGGCAAAGCCCATTCCTTCCACTGTGGAAGTGGAGATTTTCATCGAGTTGATGCCGACCACTTGCCCTGCAATGTTTACCAATGCACCACCGGAGTTTCCTGGGTTGATGGCCGCATCCGTTTGAATCGCAGTCATCTCCCAATCCACTTGGTCGTCGTTGTTGGTATCAACTGGAACCGAACGGCCAGTTGCCGAGATGATCCCTGCGGTGACGGAAGAAGCAAAATCCGTTCCCAAAGGCGAGCCAATGGCAATGGCGGGTTCTCCAACCGTCAAGTTTTCAGAATTGCCGAACTCAGCTACAGTCGTAATTTGCTCAGACGAAACGGTCAACACTGCCAAGTCCGTCCAAACATCGGAACCAATCAACTTCGCTTCAACTTGTGTGCCGTCTTTCAGCATAATTTCAATAGCGTCCGATCCTTCGACAACGTGATTGTTCGTCACCACATAAGCGGTGTCTCCATCTACTTTGTAAACCACGCCACTTCCGGTTCCAGCCTGCTGATACGTTTCTTCCGGGTCTTCTTCCGTTTGTGCGCCTTCAAAAACTCCCCATCCGGATAAATCGACTTCCTGCATGTTGATGACGGAGACGACTGCTTCGTCCACTTTTTCAACGGCTTCGGAGATTCCTGAAGAGACATCCACGTGCACTTCCGACACTTGCACCTGTCCTTCCTCGTTCACGTTCCCTGTGGAAGAAGCGGTTGACACTGTTTCGCCATTTTCAGCGGTTTGACACCCCACTAAGAAAAGACCGGCTGCTCCTGCCGCGAGCACTTTTTTCCATTTTGTTCTTTTTGTTTTATTCATATTGTTCCCCCTTCAGCCTCTTTTCACATTCTTCGACACTTTCATTATAAATGGAGTATATGATGGTTCTGTGAAAATAATTTTTCAAAGCTATGTTTTGTGTTACATTTTAGCACAAATATGGGATTCTTTCTGTTGTTCTGCTCATAATAACATATTGATTGAGGAACGTTTGGTCCGTCATTGCCATCTTTCACTTTTTGCGCCGCCGTCTTTCTTTGGCCCGCCGTTTCTTTTCGGCTTCCGACAGCGGGGCATAGTCTTTCATACCGGGAACCGCTCCGGATGCAATTTCCCATAAATAGAGGCTGGCGACACTCGCAACCGGTGTATAGCGCCGGTGATATTTGCGGAACAGTTCAGGCGTGATGCGGCGGTGATGGTACAACATGCGCAGGCCGCGTTGGATGCCCAGGTCATCGAAACTTAAAACATTCCGGCGCTGCATCGAGAAAATCATCAGCATTTCCGCTGTCCATTCCCCGACGCCTTTCAGCTTCGTCAATTCTTTTTTGACTTCTTCGTCACTCCATTCATGCAGGCGCTCAATGGCGATTTCTCCCGAAACGATTTTTTCCGCCGAATTTTTGATATAAGTCACTTTCCGGTAAGACATCCCCACCGCCTGCAGTTCCTCATCGGAAAAAGACAGGATGCGTTCGGGGGTGAGGTCCGTCACCAATGCCTGCAGCCGCTGCCGCACCGTGTCGGCCGCTTTGGTGGAGATTTGCTGGCCGACGATGCTGCTGACCAGCGCAGCGAACAAATCCGGTGTCACGGCTCTTTTCACCGGCCCGATCTGCCGAATGACTTCCCCGAGGACAGGGTCTTTTGCCATCAAATAGTGGATGTCTGATTCATCGTATTCAAAATACATGCCTTTCCTCCTATCCATACCAAAAAAGCTTGTCTGTTCAGGGACAGACAAGCTTTCTTTAAACACTGAACAACGGAACGGGTTCTTCCGGGTCGGTATCGAACAACTCAAACGCTTCGCCAACCCCTGTGTCTCTGCGGATCAAGATGTCTTCCGCGGTCTGCCGGGCGATGGCTTTCAAATTGTTTTCTTTACTCAAGTGGCCCAGGTACACACGTTTGGTCCGGTCACCGATAAGTTCCGCCAAAGCCAAGGCACCGTCTTCGTTGGACAAATGCCCTTTGTCCCCCAGAATCCGTTGTTTCAACGACCAAGGATATCTCCCCATCCGGAGCATTCCCAAATCGTGGTTGCTTTCAATCAAATACGCATCGGCGTCTTTCAACAACCCACGCAGCCGGTCGCTCACATATCCGGTATCGGTAAGCATCACAAATTGTTTGTTGTTTTTATGGAACGTGTAAAACTGGGGGTGAACCGCATCGTGCGACACGGCGAAACTGGAGACATCCAAATCACCGATGGTCATGGTTCGGTCCATGTCAAAGATGTGTTTCTGCCCGACATCCAGTTTTCCAAGGTGCGGTTCCATCGCTTTCCACGTTTTTTCATTGGCGTAAATAGCCAGGTTGTAACGGCGTGCCAACACTCCGACACCATGGATGTGATCTCGGTGTTCATGTGTCACGAGAATGGCATCCAGTTCTTCTGGTTTGCGATCCACTTGGTGTAGCAAGTTGGTCGCTTTTTTTCCGCTTAATCCACAGTCCACCAAAAGTTTGGTTTTGTCGGATTCCACATACGTCACGTTTCCAGAACTTCCGCTGGCGAGGATGCTGACCCTCAATCCGGTTTGTTGGTTTTCAGACATGCTGCAAAATCCTTTCCTATTGAACTCCCATTTATTCTACTACAAACGGAAGTTGATTCCCACCTCTTGCCGTCATTTTTCCTGGGGGACAAACTGGATTGTCATCTCTTCTACAAAAGCTTCTTTATAACCGGCCAGCAAGCCGTTCTCTGTGAGGGCAGCTTTGGTGAGTCGCTTCAACGGGACACTTCCTTCCACCGGATGCTCAAACGGAAAAACGTTCAGTGCGAGGGTTTCGCTGTCCAGCCATTGCGGGTGGACGATTTTTTCCTCCAATTGAAGCGCGTCCGGGACAGGGATGCCTTTTTGGAAGAACGGGTGCCCTTCTTCCGCCGGGGTGCCCGGTTCGTTCAAGCAGACAAACAAAGACAAGGCATCCACCAATTTCAGCAGATCGTAATGGGCTTGAAAGTCGGACTCATTGAACCCCTCGATGCGGGAACGGAGGAGGGCCTGGCGTTTTTCTTCCGCCTGCACGAATTGGAGGACTTCCTCTTCTTCCGGGTCTGGATAAAAGTTGGCGTAATGTACGCTGCACAGCAACGCGGCATACAAGTCGTTTTCCATCACCGCATCGATGCCGTGTTTGTAAAGAACGGTTTTCGGAGCATCCGGGAAATCATCGAAGGAATACGGCGCTCGGGTTCTGTCGTTCAAAAACGGGGCCTCGTCGAACCGTGCCCAGCCTACATCGTGATGCATCGCGGCATATTCGACGGATTGCCGGAACGATTCACCGAGAAACAACACATCCTTCCACGCTTTAGCCAGCAACCCGGACAACATCGCGTGATGGGTTTGACGAATCAACACAAAATGGTTGTCTTTTTCCTTCACAATCATCACTTTTCCTCCTTCAACAAGGTGTTTCCCAAATCATATCAAATCCCCGACTGTTCCACACAAAAAAACACCCACCCGGTTTCAATCGGGCGAGCGTTTCTTTATTCTTTGAATCCAATTTTGACACTGGTTGGTTCGGTGCTTGCGGATTCATCCGTCGAATCGGACGTGTCCGATTCGTCTTCTTCCCGTCGTTCCCGAATGGTCGGCGGGGCTGGAAGTTCGGTGATGATGGAGCCGTTGATGGCATCCACCCGTATTTCCTCCACGCCGGAATCCGTTTGGATGCGTACGTACCATGCCGGTGCATACATACTCAAATCCTCCAACGCCAACGTCCGGTAATACGTCAACACCGGACGCGCGACCGTTGCACCGGATGGAATTTCATTGTTTTGGAACAACAATTCCACAGCGGTCCGGTCTGTGATCAGCGGATGCGCCGTGCCCTGCACCGTCATCGGTCCGGCAAAAGTCTGTTCATACGAAATCACCTGTCCCGCGCTGTCCATATGAAGCGTGATGGATGAGGTGCCGTCCGCAATCGGGGCACCATTTACCGCTTGCGTGTAGATGATGCGCTGGCTGTTCGGCTGGTATTGGAAGAGAACATACTGATCACCAAACAACACTTGATCACTTTGGATGAACGCATCCAAACGCACACGGTCCTCTTCTGTCAACTGTGCTTCTCCGGACAAAGCTACGGGATTGGAGAGGATACTGCTGTACAAGGAACCATCTTGGTTCACGTTTCCTGTTTGATCGCTCAGCCTGCTGGCGTTCTCTGACAACAAATTGTGTTCGTCCGCCTGTAAATACGGCAATTCGTACTCTTCTTCGGTAAACTCCGGCAACTGGATGTTTTGGTTTTCCATCTCTCGCACCAGGTTGATGATTTCATTGTCTGTAGCAGCGTAATTCATGTCCGAGCGGTTATAGTACGTGGACAACAGGAACACATTGACTAGAAGGAATGCGATGATGAGAATCGTTTCTACCCGTCGAAAATTCAACTCACATCCCTCCTTTTGTGTTCAACACGGCGTGCAATCTTTGCCACTGGCCGTCAATCATCAAGTACCAGTCCGGTTCGAAGTGGACGACACGGGAAGACTCTTCGCTTGTCCGCCATGTCAACCCGATGCGGAGATTTTGTACGGTGTCCAAGTCCACACCAGACTCCGCCAGTTGCATGCGCAAATCGCGTCCGCTCTCCAACGTTTTGGTGTAACTGTCTTCCACCGGCGCAATCGGCGTTTGGACCACTGCCAGCGGCACCCGCAGATAGGTCAGCCCATTCGGCGTGACGCTGATTTCCAAGGCGCCTTCTCCATTGGGGCCGAACACCGGCCATCCGTCTATATACCGGCGGAATGTCGCCAAGTTTCTTTCCCGATTATAGTGATGGAAATGTGTCTCCTGTGTCCAATTTTCCACCCGCAGCAGCTCACGGTAACTGTTTTCTGCAATGCTTGAAAGAGTGAGCGTATCCCTCGAGGAGAGCTGCCGGTTAAAGGTCAGAATATTAGTTTTTTCATTGATACGCATTTCAGATGTCAAATCAATGTACCGTGTCACGTCTCCGTCTCGACGCACATCCACTTCTGAGGTGTCTTCAAAGAATCGATCGATGAACAAGCTGTTCGGCAGCCGTTCAATCAAATAATCCATATACGCCACTTCCATTTCTTCGACCGGCATGTAATGCAACCGATCGCCGAACGCCAGTAACTCTGCACTGTAATAGTCCTGTTCTTCATTGTACGCCAACAGGTCAATCATCTCCGGTGAGATCCCGCTCACTTCAGCTTCGTACGCCAGATTGGACTCCATATTGTAAAACGTCACACGCGATGGATTGTCAATCGGAATCAAAATGCGGTTGAACGTCCGTTGTTCATAGTCCGCCGGCAGATTGTCGAAAATCTCATCAAACAACGCAAACGGCGTCAATCCTTCAAATACCAACACGATGGAAGGCGATTGATTGGCTTGGTTGGCAAAAGTTGTAGGAGAAATCGACTAAGGGTCGTTCAACCCTTCCAGCGTCCAATCCACAATGTTTTCACTGAGCGGCGTCAACATCCCTTCACTGCCTGTGATGCGGATGTCTCCCCCTTCATGCACCGCCACTTGCACCGGTCCAAATACACTGGTCAAGCTGCGGTCGAAAATTACAGTTGGATTGCCGTTTCCGGAAGTCGTGGCGCCTTCTTCCGTCTGTGACCCCGCAGTCCATATGTTCCAACTTAAAAACAAGCTGAGAGCGATGAGGAAATATAAGATGCCTTTTCGAATGTAGTTCCAGTTCATTCCCATTCTTCCTCCTCAAACTGAACATACGGCAGCGAAACGTAAAAGGTCGTGCCTGTTCCTTCGGTGCTTTCCGCCCAGATTCTTCCGCCGTGCTGTTCGACCACTTCTTTTGAAATAGCCAGCCCTAGACCGCTTCCTCCCATGGCACGGGAACGCGCCCGGTCCACACGATAGAATCTGGAAAAGACTTTCTGCAGATCGGCTTTTGGAATCCCCATCCCCTGGTCGGAGATGCTGATGACGACTTGGTCGCCCCTTTTCTCCATCCGGCCGGTGATGACTCCGCCGTCCGGAGAATACTTGATGGCGTTGTTCATGATGTTGTCCAATACTTGAATGATTCGGTCGGCATCGATTTCAACCCAGACCGGGTCTTCCAGCAATTCGCGTTTGATGGAATATGTTTTGCTTTCGTATTCCGATGAGTGAACCAACATGTCAAATCGGCTCAGCACATGTGCGAATAATTCCGTCAAATCCGCAATTTCCAATTCCAAATCACTCTTACCCGCATCAATCCGGGACAAGTGCAGCAAGTCTTGAATCATGCGGATCATCCGGTCGGTTTCATTTTGCGTGACTTCCAAAAACCGGGGCGCAATTTCCGGGTCTTGCCATGCGCCGTCGTTCAATGCTTCGATGTAACTCCGCATGCTCGTCAACGGGGTGCGCAGTTCGTGGGACACATTGGACACGAATTCCCTGCGGTCCTGTTCGATGCGTTCCTGCTCGGTGACGTCATGCAGCACACAGACGATTCCTCGGATGAACCCCGAGTCCCCTTGAATCAAGGAAAATGAAGCACGCAGTACAAGCGTCTCTTCGGTGGTCGTGGCATCAATGAGCAAATCCTCTTGTTTTTCCAGGAGTTTGCGGAGCGTCAATTCTTCTTCCAATCCCAGCAATTCCAAAATATTCTGTCCGAGCACTTCTTCTTCCACCACATTGAGCATCTTCCGGCCCATCTCATTGATGATGATGACCCGTCCGCGGCGGTCCGTTGCGATAACCCCGTCCGTCATATGGGTCAGCACACTGTCCAATCTTCTTCTTTCGGCATCGATGGATTCTTGGGCGGTCGCCACTTTGTTGGACAAGTCGTTGATGGACAACGCCAAATGCCCCAATTCATCTTCGCTGTAGACTTTCAGTTTCCCGGAATAATCTCCTTCCGCGATGGACAAGGTTTGCTGCTGCATCTCTTTGATCGGTGTCGTCAGCGCACGTGAAACGATGTTTGCCAACAAGACCGACAGCGCAATGGCCAGCAGCGACGAGTTTACAAAGATGAAGGATATTTGTGTGACTTGTTCGTACACAGACTCAATGTTGCTCTCCATCAAGATAATGCCCACCAATTGAGTGGGGTCGTTGCTCGAAAAAACCGGCGTCACGACTTTCCAACGCCGATTTCCGGTCGCGCTGTCCACGTACTGGCGGGTAATCGTGTCCTCCAGCAACAGAGACTGGCGCACGTCCGCATCGTTCGACAAACGGCCGACGACGGATTGTTGCGTGCTGTCACTGGTGCCTATAATGAATAAGTCGGGGTTGATCACCTGAACTTCGGCAATGCCGCTGCCGGTAAATTCCGACAACAGGCTGTTGATCTCAGCTTCCGGATCCACTTCACCGTCCGCAGCAGTATTATTAAACGCCGCCGTCAGATACGGCGCCGTGGTCGTCTCCAAAAAGTCCACCTGGGTCTGCCGTTCTTCTTGGAAATTGGTGACCCATTGCTGCTCCAACTGATTAATAAAATTCGCCCCGATCAACTCAAGGGCGAATATCAGTAATACGACAATGACAAAAACGATTTTTGTATTGATTGATCGAAACCATCTTACTTTATTTTTCATACGCATCAGGACTCCTGTTGTTCGGGGTTCCTCAAGTAGTAGCCTACTCCTCTTCGCGTAATCAGCCATGTTGGATGGCTTGGGGCGTCTTCAATTTTTTCACGCAGACGACGGACGGTGACGTCCACTGTCCGGACGTCTCCGAAATAATCGTATCCCCATACCGTTTGCAACAAGTGTTCCCGAGTCATCACTTGCCCTACATGCTGCGCGAGATAGTAGAGCAGTTCGAACTCCCGGTGCGTCAATTCAATCGTTTCTCCGCGTTTGGAAACGATGTAGGCATCCGGATGAATGGTCAATGCACCCACTTCGATGTCTCTTGTTTCTTCCTCTTCTTGTACAGCTGTTTGGTCACTGGCTTGGCGGCGCAAGTTGGCTTTCACACGTGCCACCAATTCCCGGTTCGAAAACGGTTTGGTCACGTAATCGTCCGCCCCCAGTTCCAAGCCGAGCACTTTGTCAATCTCTTGGTCTTTAGCCGTCACCATGATGATCGGCATGTCATGGGTTTTACGCACTTCCCGGCACACTTCCAGACCATCTTTCTTCGGCAACATCAAATCCAGCAAGATCAAATCCGGCTGAACTTCTTCCACTCTCTCCAATGCCTCTTCTCCATCAAATGCCGTATACACTTCATAGCCTTCTTTGGTGAGGTTAAATTTCACAATGTCGGAAATGGGTTTCTCATCGTCGACAACTAGTATCTTTTTCAACACGTTTCCTCCTTAAAGAAACTCCCTTTAATCAGCTTTTTCAGCTTTCAATTCATATATGTCAGATTCATTTCTTCCTTATTAATCCTTCATTACATTATACAAAACGAGCTCTTGAATGGCAACCAGCCTTGAAGGTCTCCATACCGCGTTTTTCCGGCATTTGCATACACGAACAAGCCCGGAAAGGCTGTTTTCCGAGCTTCACACATGTTATGCGCATGACCTAACTTTCTTTTGTCCCATAAAGCTCCAATGCAACGGATTCTCCGGCTTTGACCGGTCCGTTTTCATGGAACACATACTGGTATGTTCCTGGAGCGTTATCAATCACGACCACTGAGATGACGGGGTTGTACCCTTTTTCTTCCAACATGTCCCGGTCCACTGTCACCAAGGTTTCCCCGGCTTCCACAGGCATACCTGCTTCCCACTCCGTATGGAACCCTTCGCCTTTCAGCATCAACGTGTTGATTCCCACATGCACCATAACTTTGAGGTGTTGGTTGAGTTGGATATAAAATGCATGACCGGTTTCTGCTATCCGAATCAATGTACCGGAAACAGGCGCAACAATATCATTGGATTCCGGCTCTATGGCAAACCCATCGCCAACCATTTTCTGAGAGAACACCTCATCACGTACGTCCTCGATAGGAATCATTACCCCACCTACCGCTGCTTTTATGGAAAAGGACTCATGACCTTCCTGTTTCATTGAATAAGACCCTCTCTTCTGTTCCATATTTTATTTTCCTCCAAGTTTCATCTGTTCGCCGTCTCATTGTAACCGATTTTTGTCTCTGTTTCTAGTTTTCACTTAAGATTTCTCTGCTTTTGGGGATCCCTCCTAATCGCTTCCAATTTTTGCCGGTGGACGGTCGTTTTATTTGGCGGTACAACTTCTTAGTGTTATTCTATACATGATAAGAAAAACGCCAATTTTTTTGCCGGTTCTGTATAGCTGTTTTTTAACAGGGCGAAAAGGAGTGATAACAGCATGTCGATACCCTACATCATCGCAATTGCCATTGTGGTTTTGGCGCTGGTTGCATTCATCATTGGGGGCTTAGTGGTGTACAAAAAAATCAGCAGCACCATGAAAAACATCGGTGAAGTTCAATCCAATGTCCAAGGACAGGTGGACCACTTCACACATGAAGCAAATGTCATCAACGAACGGGTAAATCAAATCAATGAACGGGTGGCGGCCCTCACTGAGCTGGCGAAGGACAAACAAGCCAAAATCGGTGAATTTGCGGATGAAGCCCGCACCTTTGGAGACTCGCTGGTTTATCTGAAAGAACAAAGTGGAGACATCTCGAAAAACTTGATTCAAACCACCACGACGAGAGTCAAAGAAGACGGTCCAAACAAAGTGAAAATGTTGGGCCGCGTGGCGAAACGGACCGTGGCGAAACAAAAAAACCGCTATTCTTCCCAATAGGTTATTCGCATAACAATTACACAGCAACGCAAATACGAAAGGAGTTTGTTTTATGCCAAAAGTTAGTTTATCCAAAACCCTCCTCCTGAGCGCACTTTCTGCAGGAGCGGCTCTACTTTTTGCCCCTAAATCCGGAAAAGAGCTTCGTTCAGACTTGAAAGATGAAGCGATGAAGATGAAAGACAAAGGAATGGATTACGCCGATAATTTGATGGCGGACCTCAAAGAGTCTTACGAAGAGATTGACAGTGAAATGGCACAGGAAAATCCAGACTTGGCCCGCACGATTGATGAAATCGAACAGGACTTGTATTTGGATGAGTCAGAAACGCAGGACCCGGTGACTGATCCCGATCTGACTGCCTCCGCGCCAATCCCAAGTGCCGGCGTAACACCGGAACCGGTCGCAGTTGCTGACACGGACACGATGGATGCGCCGATTCCTGAAGAAGGTCCAGGTGAATCGGAAGATGGAAACGTCCGCGGCACCCCGGCAGAACCGACGGAAGACCAAACCATTCCAGCCGATCAGTTGGATAAAGCTCTGGCGGACAATTACATTTCCGATGAAAGTGACATCGCCACAGACGACGAACAGCGCGCAGGAAACAAAGGTCTGTGGAACCAAGATCAAAACCAGTAAGAAGATTCACCCAATAAGCTGTTCCCCCTATAAAAGGCTGCGAAGAACCTTGTTTGAGGTTCTTCCGGCCTTTTTTCCTGTCTCTGCTCCTCCGTGTATGAGTCTCAAGCGAGTTATGTCATTGTTTGTCGCAGTAACTACATTGAGAACAGTTGTCAGTGTAGTTACTTTCTGTTCTTCGAAATAACTCCTTTGAGAAAAAGAAGACGACAAAAAAGCTGCCTCAAACGGCAGCTTTTTCTATCTCTTTACTGTTCTTTCGGCACCCAGACGGAAATGGAACCGGCATTGACGGGGAAGGAAGCTGTTCCTTCTTCGTCCAATGTGATCTCCTCATCCCGGTTGTGGAGGCAGTCAATGTACGTGGTGCCCGCATTTAATTCTCCGAGCGTCATTTTTTTGTGACCTTCTTCGCTGTTCGATAAAACGACCGCGCAGCCATGTGGGTGGTTCTCATCCCCTGTACGCGTGAAACCGATGCAATTCGGGTGGTCAAGGTAATTTTGTTGTTCCCCGTATGCATAAGTCGTGCGGACATGCAGCAGCTTGTCCAAGACATCCGGAATGCCTTCGATCGGGTTCTCTCCCCCGATGCCGTAATAATCTCCGTAAAACACACACGGATACCCGTTTTTGCTCAGAAGGATAATGCCGTATGCTTGGGGCTTGAACCATGGCTCCACAAAGGATTCCAAGGATTGACCGGGCTGGGAGTCGTGATTGTCCACGAACGTGACCGCATTGGCCGCCTTCTTTTTGTAGAGTGTGTCGTCAAACAACTGGGTTAAATCATAATCCGCGCCTGCTTTCGATGCTTCCGACAACGCGTAATGGAATCCAACGTCCATCAACGTCAGCGCATAGTCCTGGTCTTGCATGTATTCGTTCAATTCACCGTATTCTTGATCCCAATATTCCGCCACAATAAAGAAGTCGTCTCCGAATTCTCCGCGGACGTGGTCGATGAATTCATTGATAAAGTCTTTGTGGATGTGCTTCACAGCATCCAGGCGCATCCCGTCGATTTTCGTTTCGTTGATAAACCAACTGGCCCACCGCTTGACCTCTTCTCGGACTTCGGGATGGCTGAAATCCACATCCGCGAACATCAAGTAATCATAATTCCCGAATTCAGTTGAGACGGCCTCGTCTTCCGCCCATTGCTTGTGGTCGCCTTCAATCCGGAAGATGCCTTCTTCTCCCGTACGAGCATCGTAATCCACTCCATTGAAATGGTACCAATGCCATTCAAAATCCGAATACTTTCCGTTTCTTCCCGGAAAGTTGAAATGAGTCCAACCTTCAATTTCATACGGTTCACTGAGTTCGTTGTTGCGGTCATCTTCGGCTACTTTTACAGCATGGAATTTCTCTTTCCCATCCGCTGCCGCTTTGTGGTTCAACACCACATCCGCATAGACTTGAATGCCGTGTTCATGCAAAGCGTCGATGGCTTCCAACAGTTCTTCTTTTGTTCCGTATTTGGTACGGACGGTGCCGTTTTGGTCGAATTCGCCTAAATCATACAAATCATAGATCCCGTATCCGACATCGTCGCTTTCTGTCCCTTTAAAGCACGGCGGAATCCAAACAGCTGTGATACCGATGTCGCTCAAGTGTTGTGCATCCTCTTTCAAACGCACCCAATGTTTGCCGTCGTCTTTCAATTCCCATTCAAAATACTGCATCATCGTTCCGTTTTTCATCTTCTCTTCCCCTCCCACTTTGTTCCACACAAGTTGTTTCACGTGAAACAGCTTCAGCTTTCTTATTTTACTTTATTGAGAGCACGGGAGGCAAAACATACGGCTTTTGGGAACTTTTCCTTTACGGATACAACAAAGAGAGCAGGACAAAATGCGTTTAGACCCGGACCTTCTAACGCATACCATATCCGTAAGCCGCTAAAGCGGCAACGGCTATGGCAACTGGAGCGAATAAGCGGATGAGGGGCAAAGCCCCTCGAGCATTATTCTAAAGGAGGCACTGTGGGCAGATGCCCAAGTGTATCATGACTGTACATTGCTAAAGCAACTACAGTCATGACAAAGTGGACGTCGGGTCTGCATTTTGGAGCGCATTTTCGCTAGCCTATTCGGAAACGCAGAAGAGGCTGAGACTTTTGTCCCAGCCTCTCCTTGGTTCAAGCTCTTCTACGCCAGATGCTTGGCGAAAACAAGATCAAAATCGGGAATATTTCCAAACGTCCCATAATCATTGTGAATGACAGCAGCACTTTATTTAGGGGGCTGTAGAGGGAGAAGCTGGAAAGCGGCCCCACTACGCCCATCCCCGGCCCAATGTTGTTGATTGTGGCCGCAACAGTACTGAATGCTGAAATAAAATCAGGCATCTCCAAACTGACCAACAACAAAATGACCGCAAAAACGAAGACATACACCACCAAATAGTTCACAACAGATCGAATGGTTTTTGTATCCAGCGCTTTTTCTTCAAAATGAACAGAAACCACCCGGTTCGGGTAACTGGTCCGTTTCAATTCGGCTACCGCTGTTTTCGCCATGATGGCGATACGCGATACTTTGATTCCACCGGACGTTGACCCCGCCATTCCTCCGACAAACATCAAGACCAGCAAAATCAATCGAGAGAACAACGGCCATTGACCAAAGTCGGCTGTTGAATACCCTGTTGTGGTGACAACTGAAGAAACCGTAAAGAAACTATCCCGCAATGCCGTCCACAGCCCTTGAGAAGTCCCCACAAGGTTCGCCGTGATTAAAAGTATTGCAGCCGCTACGATGCTTAAATACCACCGTAGCTCTTCATTAGTAAAGACTTCTTTTACATGTTTGCTCAAAAGCATGAAATACAAGTTAAAATTGACGCCGAACGCCAACATCGCAAAGCCCAAAACTGTTTCCACGTACAGGCTGTCATAAGGGGCTATACTTCCATTCCGCAGAGCAAAGCCACCTGTACCGGCAGCCCCAAACGAAAGAAGGACTGAGTCAAATAACGGCAGCCCGCCGATCAACAAGAGAAGAATCGTTGCTGCCGTCATCGCTAAGTAAATAACATATAAAATACGGGCGGAAGAAGAAAGTTTGGACACCAATTTCCCGAATACGGGGCCCGGGACTTCCGCTTTCATAATATGAACAGACTCCGACTCTGTCTTCGGAAGCACGGCCAAGGCGAACACCAAAACCCCCATCCCGCCGATCAAATGCGTGAAACTTCTCCAAAACAGCATGGAAGGAGACAACACTTCCACGTCATTCAGTATGCTTGCGCCCGTAGTTGTAAATCCACTGGCTGTTTCAAAAAAAGCATCCACAATAGAGGGAATTTCGCCGCTGAGAACAAAAGGGAGGGCCCCGAAAAACGATAACATCACCCAACATACAGATACGATGACGAATCCTTCTTTCGCGTACATTCCGCCCACGGAAACACTGTTTCTCGACAAACTGAATCCGATCGCAGAAGACAAGGCTGCAGTTCCCAAAAAGCTGACTTGATTGCGGAGGGGTTCTTGATACAGTAAGCTGACAAACAACGGCAGCAGCACCAAGACCCCGAAAATTTGTAAGATTCTGCTGAGTACATATCTTACCATTCGTTTATTCAATTCATCGCACCTACTCACTTCTTATTTCAAAATGTCATCTATATCATCAAACGTCTTGTGTGTAGTCACCACAATCACCCGATCCCCGGCACGGATACTGTCATCCCCGGAAGGGAAAATCAATTTGTGTCGTCGGATGATGTAAGCCACCAACAAGTTCTGTTTCGTTTCCAATCGTTTCAACGGAACACCCACCACTTTGCTTTCACTCTTCACATGGAATTGCAGAGCTTCCACTTCATTGTCCGCAATCCGAAACAATGCTTCCACATTGGATCCCCGTGTGTTTCCAAGAGAACGGACAAACCGAATGATTTCACTGGCAATAATCCGTTTGGGTGTGATGATGGACTGCAGTCCCACGTTCCCTAAAATCCTCAACAAATCCGTACGGCTGACTTTAGTGATGACCTTTTTTGTCCCCAACGAAGCCGCATAAAGAGAGATGAGGATATTCTCTTCGTCCACACCCGTCAGACTCACCACAGAATCATATTGATCGACTCGTTCTTCTTTCAAAAATTCTTGGTCGGTCCCGTCTCCTTCAATGATGACCGTCCGTGGGAAGGCCTCACTGAGTCTTTGGGCCTTTTCGTGATTGATTTCAATCACTTTCAATTCAATTTTCAGCTCAGACAACATGCGTATCAAATAATAGGCAACGCGTCCGCCACCCACGATTAAAGCGGAACGAATTTTTTCTTCTTTATACCCCGACTTACGGTAAAAACGAGTTAAATCTTTTCGCGATCCCGTCACGAAAATCCGATCGTTCTCTCGCAAGACGGTGTCTCCGCTCGGAATAAACGTTTCATTATTCCTTGCCACAGCACAGACTAATACATCCCCGTATTCCTGCCTGAACTGCCACAACGATGTGTCCGCCAGCCGGCCTCGAGATTTGACTTCCACTTCCACGATGCTGACCTTTCCATTCACGAATTGCTCCACACTCAATGCTTCCGGAAACCGTATGACTTTGGAAATATCCTTCGCGGCTTCCATTTCGGGGTTAATCATCAAAGAAATGCCCAGACTTTCCCGCACAAAGTTCATGTGACCGGCATACTCAGGATTCCTTACTCGTGCAATTGTATACGCAGCGCCCAATTTCTTCGCGATGATGGCCGCGATGATATTGACCTCATCTTCAGGCGTAACCGCAATGAAGATATCACAGTTTTGTACCCCTGCTTCAACCAAGTTATCATAATTGGCGCCGTTTCCAGCCAGACCAGTAATGTCATTTTTGTTGATGATCCGTTCCAACCGGTCAGGCTTTTTTTCAATTAAAACGATGTCGTTTCCTTCTATTGAAAGTTCTCTGCACAGAACTTCCCCTACTTTTCCTCCACCGGCAATGACAATATTCATTCCGTCACTCCTTCCTCAAAAACCCACTTCTCACTTCTTTGATTTGCACTAATTTTCAGTAGTATCATCATAACAGAATTTGTCTGTATTTCCATGCCCAAGAGAGATTTCTTGTTTTTTAAAAAAAGAGATTTACAATTTAAACAAAAGGACTATGATAGCTTTATACATTAAGCATATAGAAAATCTTTTTTCTGTATAGAAAGGATATTTATCTCGATGAATACACTCTTGGATCGATTGTCACGGCTGCCGATTCCGCTTAAAATTGTTTTGAGTTTCGCTGTTGTTATATTAGTCGGTTCGCTTCTCTTGTCGCTGCCCATCAGCCAAGCTCCGACTTCTGAAGCTACCTACTTTGACCATCTGTTCACCGCCGTATCGATGGTTTGTGTGACGGGTCTGTATACGCAACCGGTCGCCACGACGTATTCGTTATTCGGTCAAATCATCAATATTCTCCTGATTCAGTTGGGGGGACTGGGGTTGATCACCATAGTCGCAGCTGTGGTGATGCGGATGGGGAGGCGTGTCAGCGTGAGGGATGAACTGACATTGAAAGAAGCTCTCAATCGGAATGAGTTGACGGATTTCCGGCGGTTTCTGGTATCCGTCGTCAAGTATACCCTGCTCATCGAAGCTTTCGGAATGGGTTTGTTGTCTCTCCATTTCATTCCAGAGTTAGGTTTGCAGCACGGATTGTTTACTTCCCTTTACCTCTCCGTTTCGGCATTCAACAACG
>NZ_AUCD01000046.1 GCF_000429585.1 Atopococcus tabaci DSM 17538 | reverse complement strand
CCACGTACTAAGATTAGCAGATTAATGCGTTTAGGTCTAGATATGGACAGTGCTAAACGCATTGGTTACTCTAGAAAGAAATACTGGAGACTGTCAAAAACACCTGAAGTTCATTGGGTGCTTACAACGAAAAGACTCTACCGGTGGAACGTAGTTTCACTACGAGACCTGGCAGAGTCTGCTTACTTAAGATATTGAACCGCCGTATACGGAACCGTACGTACGGTGGTGTGAGAGGACGATAAATGAATGAATCATTTATCTCCTACTCGATTCCGCGAAGATTTTTCTGGAACACCCTTGACAAAAACAGCCCCCCTCCTTATAATTATAAGAGTTGAGATTAAAACACGCGGTCGTGGCGGAATGGTAGACGCGCCAGCTTGAGGGGCTGGTGTCCGTATGGGCGTGGAGGTTCGACTCCTCTCGGCCGCATCCTAAAAAGCACTACAGGAATATCCTGTAGTGCTTTTTTTCGTTTACAGATGAAAAGAAACGCCCGAGCCAATGAGTGGCCCGGGCGTTTTTCAGTCATTTAATGACGTACACCGGAATGGGACTTTCACGAATCACTTTGCGGCTCACACTTCCGACAAACGCTTCTCTCAATGGGTTCAGTCCGCGGTGTCCGACCATGATCAAGTCGGCATCTTTCACAGTGGCGTATTCGATGATTCGTTCGGCCGGATTCCCGATGACGATTTCGACGGAGTGGGAGACCTGTTGTTCCGCCAACGCTTTAAAGTGTTCCTTGATGGACCGGATCCGTTCCTCATTGGTCCTGGAAAACTTTCCAGTCAGATCAATCGTTTCGTCTTCCGCTTGGTTGTAGGGGATGACATACAAAATATCGATATGCAAATCAGGAAATCCCTTTGCCAGGGCAAGAATATCATTGATGTCTTTTTTAGCGACGGCAGAACCATCATAACCGAGAACAATTCGACGCATACCATGACCTCATTTCTAATAAATGTGCAAGACGGCGTTGGACAGGAGCAAGATTACAGGCATTGTGATCAGGGACATCATCGTCGTTAAAATGACCAACCGTGCACCGTATTCGTAATCGCCGCCGTAAAGCTGGGAAAACAACGCGGTGTTCACGGCAGTCGGCGTGCAGTTGGTGATGGCCAATACGAGCAGGACATACGGGGCTTCAATCGGAAGCAGCCAAATCACCAGAAGTCCTACAAGAGGCGTGAAAATCAACCGCATAAATGTTGTCCAATACGCCTGTTTGGAATTGAAGATGGCCCTCAGCGACCCTCTCGCCAAGTAACCCCCCAAAATAATCATGCCCAAAGGAGAGTTCAAGCCGACAATGGAATCCATGCTGGAGGAGAGAATCGTTGGCAGTTGAATATTCAATAAGTACAGGGCCAGCCCGATATACAATCCGATGCTGGCGGGATTGATGAAGGCAGATTTCAGCGTAATCTGTTCTCTTCCTTCAGATAGCGTATGAACGCCGTACGTCCAACGCAGAATACTGGATACAACGATAAATAAGGATAAGTAAAAGACCCCTTCATAGCCCAAAATGGCCAATGTTATGGGAATCCCAAGAAATCCGGAGTTGGAAAAGATGATCGAGTGCCGATCAATTTTGTTTCCGCGCCAGACCATCAGATGGGCGAGCGGGATGCGGATCAAGTGCAGAAGCACAGCGCCAAACAATGCCCATCCCAGATTGATGAACTGCTGCTGATTGAATTCCTGTTGGAACGCCATGATGATGGTGATGGGAATAACGTATTTGTTCAACATCTTCACCAGCTGCTGACTCCCATTGTTATCCAACACGTCTGTTTTTGCTAAAAAATACCCAAACAAAATGATTAAAAACATCGACATCAATTTTTCGAAAATAATACCAGAGATAACCATCGCGAACCTACTTTTCTATTTGTTTGATTCTACTATACGCTGAAAAAAGGAAGAGTACAAATGCACAAAACCCAACAGGCCTTCCACCCAATTAATGTGGAAGGCCTGTCAGGTTGAGTTGGATCGATTAATGTCCACCTTCATCTTTATCAATTCTCACACGGACTTTCTGAGTTGGTTTCTTCAGCAATTGATCGAGCAACGGCACAGATGCAGCCACGACAGCGATCGTTACTAAGAGGGTGTGCAACATCATGACAATCCATCCTTTCTGTGTGCTGTGCGTATAGTGGGTCTGCAATTGACTCATCAATTTCTCATTCTTTCTATGTTTATTATCTCTTATCGTTTGGAAATAAGCAAACGATTCGGATTTGAACATTGAAATGGAAAAGCGGATTCGACTATGTGTATAATGGGTATGAATCGTTTTCAAAAATGAGAAATAGGAGTGATTGTATGTACGTAGCTTCACCTGAACGCTATGATAAAATGATTTACAACCGTGTAGGAGACAGCGGGTTGAAACTACCGGCGATTTCATTGGGTTTGTGGAACAACTTCGGAGACGTGGACTTGTTCGATAAAAGTCGGAGCATCATTCGTCGTGCCTTTGATTTGGGCATCACGCATTTCGATTTGGCCAACAACTATGGCCCGCCGGCAGGAAGCGCTGAGGAAAACTTCGGCCGTATCCTCCAAAAAGATTTCAAACCTTACCGGGATGAAATGATCATTTCCAGCAAAGCCGGTTTTTACATGTGGCCGGGACCATACGGCGACTGGGGATCGAAAAAATACATTGTTTCCAGTCTGGACCAATCGCTGCAGCGGATGGGATTAGATTATGTGGACATTTTCTACCACCACCGTTTCGATCCAGAAACCAACTTGGAAGAAACCGCGCACGCATTGGACTTATTGGTGCGCCAAGGAAAAGCGTTGTACATCGGAGTATCCAACTACGATGCCGAGCAGACTGAACGCATCATCGACATCTTCAACGATTTGAAAACACCGTTCATCATCAATCAGCCGCGTTACAATATGTACGACCGGTGGATTGAAGACGGGTTGAAAGATGTGTTGGTGAAACACAAAAAAGGAGCTATTGCTTACAGCCCATTGGCACAGGGGATGCTGACCGACCGCTACTTGAACGGCGTACCGGAAGACTCACGAGCGGCGCGGGAAGAGATTGTCTTCTTGAACGAAGAAAAAGTGGAAAAAACGGTGGAGAGAACACGCCGGTTGAATGACATCGCGCAAAAAAGAGGACAGACATTAGCGCAAATGGCCATCGCTTGGATATTGCGTGACGGCATCGTCACAAGTGTCTTGATTGGCGCCAGCAAAGTCAGCCAATTGGAAAGCAACGTCGAAGCGCTGGACAATATTGACTTCTCGGATGAAGAATTGAAAGAAATCGAATCGATTTTGACTGAGAAGATGTAGAATGGCACAAGAGCAACTGCTTGACTTCATCCATCACGCCGCCATCATCGCATCTGACTACGAGAAGTCCAAACATTTCTATACGGAACTTTTGGGATTGGAAATCATCCGTGAAAATTACCGTGAAACACGCGACTCGTACAAGCTGGATTTGAAGATTGGGAACAGTGAAATCGAACTGTTCTCTTTCCCAAATCCGCCCAAACGGGTTGATTCCCCTGAAGCAGCCGGGCTCCGACATCTCTGTTTTGCCGTAGTCGATGTAGAAAAAGTTGCGAAAACATTGAACAGCCGCGGGGTAGAGACCGAGCCGATCCGGACGGACGGGTATACGGGCAAGAGATACACGTTTTTCAAAGATCCAGATGGTCTGCCGCTGGAGCTGTACGAGAAATAACATTCCGATTAATGATTGAAAAGAAGCGGAAACTCATGCATAATAGAAGGTGGAAATGACCTATTAAAGGAGAGACAGCACATGGCGAAAAAGTTTTTGCATACTTGTGTACGAGTGAAAGACTTGGACAAGTCACTCGAATTTTATGAAAAAGCATTGGGATTCAAAGAAGTCCGACGCTTGGACTATCCTGAATTCAAATTCACCCTGGTTTACTTGGCCTTGGAAGAAGGCGGCTATGAATTGGAGCTGACTTACAACTACGACCAAGAACAACCATACGACTTAGGAAACGGCTACGGTCACATCGCAATCGGAGTCGACAGTTTGGAAGACTACCGCGAAGAGTTGAGTCAAGCGGGCTACGAAGTCACTGAGATTAAAGGGTTGTCCGACGGGGCAGCAACTTACTTCTTCGTGATGGATCCGGATGGATACAAGATTGAAGTCATCAAAAACTAAATAACAACTAGTCAAAAGACAGCGACCGGATATTCCGGGCGCTGTCTTTTTTATCGTAACCGAATGTACGGCACACGGACAATTTTCAATCCTCTGATGCCGGTCATTGGAGAACAGTTTGGGTTAAGCAATGCCGATTTGGGGTTGGCGAACAGTATCTTCTTCTTGACGTATGCCGTTGTGCAGATTCCGTTTGGAGCGTTGGGGGACAAAATAGGACGCCGGCTGGTCATTATGCTTGGCTTCATCTTGTTTGGAGCAATGACCTATGCCACCGGTCTCGCAACCACGTTCGTGATGTTCCTCATCATCCGTGCTTTAGTGGGGGGAGGGCAAGGTGCCTACTATGGACCGCAGTATGCGTTGTCATCCGAAGCGATTCCGACTCGAAATTTAACGTTGGGGACAGCCATTATCAACAGCGGGATGGCGTTTGGAACCTCGGGAGGGTACTTGCTTTCCAGTCAACTCGTCCTTGAAAATGGCCAACACTGGAGCCGACCATTTTTCATCACCGCGATTCCAACCATCATTGTGGGTATTTTGTTCTACGTGGTGTTGAAAGAAAAGATTGTTCGTCCGGAAGATCAAGAAAAGACGGTTGCGGAATCAAAAGGAGAAGAAACAACCAGCCTTGCCGAAGACACTTCAAAAATTTCTCTTGGTTCGATTTTTGGCAACCGCAACTTGTTGGCGGCATTTATCCTTGTATTTACCAGCATTTATGCCAACTTTGTGATTATCACATGGCTGCCGACTTTCTTGATTGAAGAGATGCGTGCCGATAAAATGCGCAGCAGCAAAAAATTAATCTTTACCTTGATGCCTTTGGCAACTATTTCGGTTTTCCTGATGGCGTTCGTGACCAACCGTACATTGCTGATTGCGATGTTGATCCTGTACAGGTTGACCGGGAAACTGGCTCTTGACCCAATTATGGTTGCTTTTGTCAGTCGGCATGCGCCGAGACGCGCTTTGGGAACCGCGCTCAGTGCCTACAACTTTGTAGGGATGTCGGGATCGATTCTAGCGCCTTACATCACCGGTTTCCTGTCTGACGTATCGGGTTCCATGCAAATAGGTTTCTACGTAGCTTCTGTGCTCTTGATCCTTGGAACCATCGCTTTCGCGTCGCTGGCTAGGGAAGAAAAACAAGCTGTTTAAGAGTTTCGTGCCACTAAAAAGAACTGCTCAATTATTCAAAAGAATAAAGAGCAGTTCTTTCTTGCGTTACCTGACAAAGTCTGTGGGTTTATTGAGTTCGATTAAGTCCAGTAACCTTAACGCGATACTGTAATGCAACGTTTCTTCTGGGTTTGCGAAGTTCATGTGGGATTGTTCCTTTAACTTGTCGATACGGTAACGGACCGTCTTGGGATGGACATACAACAAGTCCGCGGTTTCAGAATAGTTCTGGTTGACGTCGATAAAGGTACGCAAAGTTTTCAGCAACTCGATGTTTTCGTCTTTCAACTTCCAAATATTTTCAGGGATGAAGCGCCGCAAGGACTCTGTATTTCCTGTTTCTGCAAAAAGCTGATAAATGCCAATATCTTGATAGGAGGCAATGAGCTGCGTATCGTTCACCAATCGGAGAAACTTCAAGGTATCAAAAGCTTGTTTGTATCCCAACGGCAAGTCTTTGACTTTAACCTCGTTGCTGAGTGCGACATACGTTTTTATTTGTGAGTAGAGGGAATTTTTGGACAAGCTTTTTAATATGGTACGCAATTTTTCTTTTATTCTCTGGATATCTGTCTGCTGAGCAGGAACAATCAAAATGACTTTTCGTTGACGGGTGACGTATAACTTTTCTGGAAATTCTATAATGGAATGATTGAGTAGTGCATCTGTGTAGCGGGTAAACAATGAAGGCGTAAGAGGATCGGCGAGGCTCTCAAAATCAAATACGATAATGCGGTACTGTTTTTCTTTGTCTAAATTCAAGTATTGAATGGTTTCATCGATATCTTCCTGCATCGTTAACCGACCGTGAAGCAAGTCAGAAGCCATTTCGTTAAACAAGACTTCAGTGATGAAGCCGATGATCTATCCATTGAATACTTGTGCAAAAAGACCATTGAAGAAGGGTACCAAGGAAGGGTTGCGGTGGGACATTTGACCGCTCTCCACGCGCTTCCGAATGAGAAGTTGCAGCCGATTTTGAAACTTATGAAAGAAGCGGACATCAGCGTCATGGCGCTGCCTGCGACGGACCTGCATCTGGGTGGCCGGAAAGATGAATACAATGTCAGAAGAGCGTTGACGCCGATCCGCAAACTGAGAGATGCAGGGGTCAATGTCTGTATCGCAACCAATAACATCCGCAACGCGTTCACGCCATACGGCAACGGGGATATTTTACAGACGGCCATGCTGGCCATTCCGGTTGCTCACTTAGGGGGAGCCGACGATTTGTCAACGGTCTTGCCCATGATCACAGACAATCCCGCCAGAGCCATGGGGCTGACTGATTATGGGATTGCAGTTGGAAACAAAGCCAATCTTGTGTTGTTGGATACGAAAGTCAAAGACCATGCGATTATCGACATCCCTGAGAGGCTGTACGTCATTAAAAACGGTCGGATCACGGTTGAAAACAAAAAAGAAACGACCATTTACCGCTAATACCGCTAAAGAACCACTACGCAAGAGGCCGTCGAAGACGGTCTCTTTTTATATAGAGATGGGAAGGATCAAATAAGAATGATTGAAAGCGCTCTGATTCATGGTAAAATAAGAAAAAGTACTGGAACTTGGATGAGTGGAATGAGGAGGCGGGAAGGTATGGCAATTTTAGTATTTGATATCGGCGGCACAGCTGTAAAATATGGGGTATGGGAAAACGACACGCTCACGAGAAAGCATCGGTTTTCTACGCCGAAGACGTGGGAAGAGATGAAACAAACATTGCTTCAAGTGAAAAAAGAAGTGGAAAAGGATACAAAAATTGATGGCGCAGCGTTCAGTTCTCCAGGTGCAGTCAACCAGGAAAAGCGGGTCATCGAAGGCGCGAGTGCAGTTCCCTACCTCCATTCTTTTCCGATTTACGCAGAATTGGAAGAAGCATTCGGCTGCCCGGTCTCGTTTGAAAATGATGCCAACTCAGCTGCGTTGGCCGAGATTTGGAAAGGGGCCGCTAGAGGGCTGAAAAGTGTGTTGCTCGTGGTCGTAGGGAGCGGAATCGGCGGATCGATTGTTATGAACGGAGAAGTCCAACACGGCAAGCACCTCTTCGGAGGCGAGTTTGGCTTTGCGTTGATGACGGAAACAGAGACATTCAGCGATTTAGGCACTGCAGTGGGAATGGCCAGGCGCTATTGCCGGCGCAAAGGACTGGCGGAAGATGCGGTTTCTGGAGAAGAAGTGTTTCAACTGGCCGAAGAAGGCGATGCTGTCGCCCAAGAAGAAGCAGAAACCTTTTATTATTACTTGTCCAAAGGCATCTTTAATCTCCAGTACAGCTTCGATCCTGAACGCATCTTGATAGGTGGCGGCGTGTCGAATAAGCCGGATCTGCTGGAAAAACTGGACGAACAGTTTGACAAAATCTTGGATGTCGTCCAAATAGCCCCATTCAAACCAGAAGTGGCGGTTTGCACATTCCAGAACGATGCCAACTTGGTAGGGGCTGTGTACAATTTTTTGAAAAAACGCAACGAGAGAAGGGAAAACTTACGATGAAGGTGAGAAAAGAAGACACTATCTTGTTTATCGGAGACAGCGTGACGGATGTAAATAGAAACCACCAAGACCCTCTTGATTTGGGGAAAGGCTACCCCTTGATGATAGCGGGGATGCTGCAGGCTGCTCATCCTGAATTGGCTTTGACGTTCTTGAACCGTGGAGTAGGTGGCGATCGGATTGGCGACTTGAAAACTCGCTGGCAGGAAGACTGTCTGGCGTTGAATCCGGATATTGTGTCCATCCTCATCGGCATCAACGACACCTGGTACAATGTGGGTGAATCAGCATTTGCTTCAGAAGAATCATTTGACCAGTTTGAGCAGGATTACCGGTACTTGCTGAAGTCGCTGTTCCAACAAACCGATGCCCGTGTAGTGTTGATGGAGCCGTTTGTCCTGCCATACCCGAAAGACCGGGCAAAATGGCGGCGGGATTTAGATCCCCGCATTCAAATTGTGCGCAAAATGGCGCGGGAGTACCAGACAGACTTTATTCCTTTGGACGGAATCCTCAACCAGGCAGGCATTGAATTTGGTTATCAAACTTACACAGGAGACGATGGGGTCCACCCGACAACCGCCGGCCATGGCGCCATTGCGCAAGCCTGGCTGCAGAGGGTTCGGTTGGAGTAAATAGGGAAATTTCTGCTTGTATAACCGAAATAAATATGGTAAAATGCTACACATGCGATGAGTTGACTCCCCATCCATAATGGATGAGGGAAGTAGAATGCAGGGCACGGTACATTTTGTACAACAGCAGGAAGCTGGTGCATGAGAAAAGCTGATGTGAACAGCCTTTTCTCCTTTTGAAGGAAACTTCAAGAGCTGCGCAAAAGCCGGTACAGGAATTTTCCTGTGCCGGTTTTTTTATGCATTCTTAACGAAAACAATACAAAGTGAACCTTCCTGAAAATTCATCCATATGGGATAATAGAAGAAAAAGGAGGAAACAAGATGACGAAACGGCGACTATACATTATATCGCTGGATGCATTCGGTGCGAGCGATTTGGAGTACGCCCGGACATTGCCGCACTTTCGTTATTTGCTAAGTCGAAGCGCTCTCGTGAAAGAAGTGGAGACGGTGTATCCATCGCTCACTTATATGTGTCACACATCGATTGCCACAGGCATGTATCCTCACCGCCACGGCGTGGTGCATAATACAAAACTGCAGCCGGACCGCTCTTCACCTGACTGGTACTGGTATGCCAAAGACATCAAAACACCGACGTTTTTTGATGTGGCTCATAAAGCAGGATACAAAACTGCTTCTTTCCTATGGCCGGTTACAGGGCGGAGTCGATCCATTGATTACAATTTGACGGAGATTTTTCCAAACCGTTCATGGCAAAACCAAGTGATGGTGTCCTTGTATTCCAGTACCCCTTCCTTTGCATTGCATCTTGACCGCAAGTACCGTCATTTGCGCAAGGGTATTGAGCAGCCTCAATTGGACGATTTTCTGACAGCGGGGATTGTGGACACCATCCGCACCAAAAATCCAGATTTAATGGCGATACATTTTGTGGATCTGGACGCGATGCGCCACAAATATGGCGTGCAATCCCTTGAAGCGAAGCGAGCCATCAAGAGGATGGATGAGCGGTTGGGCAAAATCATCCGTGCGATGAAAGAAAAAGACATTTTTGAAGAAACGGTGATTGCGGTATTGGGCGATCATTACCAAATTGATACCCATACAGCCATTCGGTTCAACGCTTTGTTTAAAGAAGAAGGCTGGCTGCGGACCAATACCAAAGGCAAAATTCTTTCGTGGGATGTCTTGGCGAAAGAAGCAGGCGGTTCTTGCTACATTTACACATCGGACCAAGCCGACAAGCAAGCGGTGTTGGAACTTTTGCGTCTCTATCCCGATATCATCGAGGCTGTTTACACGGGAGAGCAGGCGGATCAATTAGGAGCAGACACGGCATGCACGTTTTTGGTGGAAGCCAGACGCGGTTTTTATTTCCAAGACGAAAGCGAAGAGCCGTTTGAAGAAACAGTGAAACCAACAAACAAGTTGAACAAGGCGACACACGGGTACAGTCCGTTGAAAGACAATTACGAAACCATGTTGTTTATCTCAGGGCCCGGCATCAATACGGAGGCGCGGATTCCACAGGCGAGATTGGTGGATGAAGGACCGACTTTCCTGCATGCACTCGGCTTGGCATACCCTCATGAAACAGAAGGACGGGTATTGAAAGAGTTGTTTGAGTAACTGGAACAATGGAAAATCATCCGGTTTGGAAGCAAGGATGGAATGGAGGGCAAAACATGACTCAGCAGGCAGGAAAAAAAGAAAAATTTGTGTTCACGAAAGAAGAGAAAAGCTGGATTTTTCAAGATTGGGCGAACTCCGCTTTTTCTATTATGGTCGTCACGGCCGTGTTCCCGCTTTTCTATAAAGCGGTGGCGTCAAATGCAGGAGTGAGCGACGCCGATTCTACCGCTTATCTAGGCTATGCCAATTCAATCGCGACTGCTTCGGTGGCTCTCATGGCACCGGTATTGGGGGCGATTGCAGACTACAAAGGATTCAGGCGCCCGATGTTCACAACGACCACCTTGTTGGGGATTTTAGGAACATTGGGTATCGCGTTTATGCCTGGAGGAGGAGCGGTGGACATCGCCTGGCTGGCGCTTTTGGTGCTGTATGTGCTGTCAAATATCGGCTTCAGTTCAGCAAATGTGTTTTATGATGCATCATTGATGGACGTGACCACGTCAAGCCGGATGTCGCGCGTATCCAGCACCGGATTCGGCATGGGCTATATCGGCAGTTCCATTCCTTTTATCGTATTTATTCTTATCTACACCACAGGCATTCTGCCGGTTTCGGCTGATTGGGTGATCAGAGGGGGCTTTGTGTTGACAGCATTGTGGTGGTTTGTGTTCACCATCCCGTATTGGCGGAATGTGGAGCAAAAGATGTATATCGAACGCCAGCCCCATGTAGTGAAAAACAGCTTCAAACGACTGTGGGGCACCTTAAAGAGGATAAAAGAATACCGGAACGTCTTCTTGTTTCTGCTGGCGTATTTTTTCTATATCGATGGGGTCGGCACTATCTTTAAAATGGCGACGGCTGTCGGCGCAGACGTCGGTTTGTCGGGCACCTCATTAATCATTGTCATGTTGATCACACAAGTCGTGGCCTTTCCATTTTCTATTTTGTATGGGGTATTATCCAAGCGTTTCGGCGACAAGAAAATGATCTACGCCGGCATCGTCACGTACTTGTTCATTTGTTTGTATGCATTGACGTTGGATTCCCTGCAGACATTCTTGATTTTGGCGTTTCTCGTCGGTACGGCTCAAGGCGGCATCCAATCGCTCAGCCGTTCGTTTTTCGGACGTTTGATTCCAGACAAGCGGCACAATGAGTTTTTCGGCCTGTACAATATCTTTGGGAAATTTTCTTCCATATTAGGAACCACCTTGATGGGATTGATCACCCAACAGACCGGCAATTCGTTGGACGGAGTGTTTTCTTTGATCGCCTTGTTCCTTCTGGGTGGGGCGTTGCTGTTGTTTGTGAAAGATCCCAAACAGCATGAAGGAGACATGCAAGAAGCAGCTTAGAAACCAATTGAGACGTGTTCCTTTCCTCTGGAAGGGGACACGTTTTTGCTTGGAAGCGCCAATAGGAGAAACTCGAAGTTTTGACAGATGTCTGTATAATAAAGAAAGAAGGTATTCGAATTAACACGATATAAACAAAACGAGGAGTGGCAGAATGCCGGAAATAAAGAAAAAAGAACGAGAAATTGGACCGGAAAAAGAAGAAGATGTGGTAGTTAAGACAGGCCGATTCAGAATTTATTTTCAAAATTACTATACCGTTATTTCTCTGGGGAACGATTTGTTGACCGGAGGGCTCTATTTCATAGGTAGTTTGGCCAACCTGCTGGAAGCGCCCGATCTTGTCGGGCAGTTGATGTACATTGCGGGCGGTTTTTTCTTGTTGATGCGGCCTATACTGAAAATATTCCATAATGTCTTTATTTATGATGAAGAGCAGTACAAGGAAGAAGTAGAGGACATTCTCTTTGATGAAGACATCGACGAAGAGGAATCAGAAGAATCGGATAGAGCATACAACGAAGAGTATTATGGGGAAGAAGAAACTCAAGAAGAGAAAAAAGACAAGATAAAAGAAGAACGCGAATCATAAACGAAGAAGAAGCACATGTACACAAAAACAGCCCGCTGATGAGCGGACTGTTTTTTATTTAAGTAAAACGAGTGGGTGGAACGAGTCAAAATCCAACAGAGAGCTGTTTGTGAATCTCCGCCAGTTCGACTTTGCGGACATCTCTCGGCAGGAAGCAGCGAATCTCTTCTTCGTTGTATCCAATTTGGAGACGACGGTCATCCATGATGATTGGACGGCGGATTAAGCTCGGTGTCTGTTGGAACAAATCCAATAACTCTTTCATCGTTAACTCTTCAATGTCGCAATCAAGTTCTTGGTATGCTTGGGAACGGAAAGAAATGATTTCTTCGGTGCCTTCTTCCGTCAAGCTCAAAATCTTTTTGATTTCGTTGGTGGTAAGAGGCTCATGAAAAATATTTTTTTCAATGTATTCCAAGTTGTGCTCTTCCAACCAAGCGCGAGCTTTGCGACAAGATGTGCAGCTGGGTGAGCTGTATAAAGTAATCATTGTGTATTTCCCCTTTCGCTAAAACAGTTGATACCTTTGCATAAAATTGAAAAGTGAACAAATTGTGACAATCAGTCTATAAACACATTCTAGAGCATCGAGAAGAAAAACACAATGCTTTTTGTCAAAAGCTTGTCACAAATAGCGGATTTAATATTTGTCATCTTTTTGAGACATTGGAAATCCGCTCAACGACTGGTCATACGTCGCAGATGCCATGGAGTGGATTCAATGAGGAAGACAGCATTTGGATTGAACAGCCAATCTCTTTCTATCCATTCTAGTTGACTTTTCCAAAAGAAGCGAACGTTCCGCATGGCTGAATTGCAACGAGTGATTGTACTGAACGCCTCCTATGAATGAGAGTATAACAAAAAGCGCTTACAATTCCTATAGAAATCTCAAAAAAACCATTTAAACACAGAGAAAAGATTCATTCACAAAAGTGTCATACAAACCCGAAGAAAAGGGCTTATCTAACTTTCAATAATATGCTATAGTTGGTGCTGTTTGAGAGATAATACCTATATGTAATTTTCATGAAAACACGGAGGGATGAAATGGCACCTGCAACTGCACGGTTACTATTATTGATGGTCACGGTTATTTGGGGTTCAGGATATGTAGTGACAGATTTGGTTCTTGGAACGATCAATCCATATCAATTATTAACAGGACGTTTTTTACTTACATTTATTGCATTATCGATTGTCTTTTTCCCTCAATTGAAAAAAATCAATTTAGCGGCCTTAAAAAGAGGCGCATTGCTTGGAATCTTTTTATACGGTGCATTTGTGTTGCAGACTGTTGGAGTCATTTATACGACGCCGAGCAAAAATGCATTTCTCACAGCAACCAGTGTGGTCATTGTTCCGCTCATCAGTTTCCTCTTATTTAAACAAAAAGTGCAGCTGAGAACACAAGTGGGAATTGGAATGACGGTTGTAGGAGTGGCATTGATGTCGTTGAACGGATTCACAGGAATCAATATTGGCGATGTATTGTCTCTGTTCTGCGCCATGTTCTTTGCTTTGCAGAGTGTTTTCCTTGGAAAATTCGTCCGCGAAACCAACCCAGCGTCATTGATGATTGTGCAAATGGGAACTGCTTCGGCGATTGGATTGGCGGTCAACTTCATCCGTGGAGACGTGTACTTGGGCGGCCAATTGAATGCAGATCTCAGTGTTCTGTATCTGGCTTTGTTCAACACATTGATCTGTTACGGCATTCAGTCCTTGGCCCAACAATCCATCACGGCAACAGAATCTTCTTTGATCTTATCAATGGAATCTTTCTGGGGAATGTTGTTTTCTGCTTTAATCTTAAAAGAAGCCATTACGTACAAAATGGTTTTTGGAGCGATGTTCATTTTGACCGGGATTTTCTCTGCTCAAGGTATTCTCGATCCGAAAAAATTGGCTTTCCCATTCAAAGGAAAACGAGCAGAGGAACAGCCAGATAACTCAATATATTCACGTTTTGAATCTTAAATATAGAAACACATTGTCCAACGGCAATGTGTTTTTTTGTTGCCTAAAACTCCTTTCATTAAGCGTAGATGATAGGTTGAAATGCGTTTAATGGCAAGAAAATGAGGGACATGTTATAATGAAAGCCTTGAACCCGTCCTTGTTTGAGCGTCTTTTATTTTTACAGCTGCCCAAAAATTTCATTTATCCTCTTAAGCCAAGGTCTTCTATCGAGGGACGACAGTGGTTTTTCTTATTAGATGAACTGAGTATTTATTTCGAAAAGGCTATATTTAATCAATATAGTCGCTGTCAAGGAGGTGGAGGTTTCGTAGAGGGGAGAACAAAGCGACGCTTGGATTGGGGACGGGAAAAGTAAGAGCAAGTGTATACAAATTGAATAATGGGAGGTATCGATGTGAGAAAAACATTGAAACTGCTTGTTGTATTGTTTGCTTTCACTTTGTTGGGCGCATGCTCCAACGAAGCGGCTGCCAGTGATCCAGGAGAAGACGAAGTGAAAATTGGCTTTTCCATGAGCAACTTGAACGACACTTTTTTGAATTATGTGTTGAATGCAACACAAGAAGAAGCAGCGGAACGAGGCATTGACATTCGCGTGGAAAATGCGGAGGATGACTTGATCCGGCAGCAGGACCAGATCAACGCATTGATTCATAACGAAGTGGATGGCTTGATTGTGATTCCGGTGGACACGAGTGCGATGCAACCAATCACTGATGCGGCCCAAGAAGCAGGGATTCCGTTGATTTACCTGAACCGGAATCCGTATACCGACAAAGAAGAAGAGATGCCGGAAGGTGTGTATTACGTCGGTTCTGAAGAAAAGAAAGCCGGGCATATGCAAATGGAATACATTGGCGAGTTAATGGGCGGTGAAGGCGGAATCGGCATTCTTTTAGGCATCCTTGGCAGCGAAGCACAAGTGCAACGCACAGCTGGAGTAAAAGAAGTCATTCAAGAGAAGTACCCGGATATTGAAGTGCTTGCCGAAGAAACGGCGAAATGGCAGCGTGACCAAGCCGTGAGCATCACTGAAAACTGGCTCATGACCTATGGCGATCGTATGAATGCCATTGTTTCCAACAATGATGAGATGGCGTTAGGCGCTCTGCAGGCCATCCAAAACAACGGACGTGACGACATGTACCTTATTGGAATGGATGCCGTTGCAGATGCTTTAACCGCTGTAAAAGAAGGCAAGCTCGCTGGGACGGTTTTCCAAGACGCCGTCGGGCAGGGCAGCGCTGCGGTAGACGTCATGGACCAAGTGCTAAAAGGAGAAGCTCCAGAAGAGCAGGCAATCTTTGTTCCTTATGAATTGATCACAGCTGAAAATGTAGACAAATATATGAAGTAACGCTTTCCAAAGTTGTTTGTTGAACAGAGTAAAGGGGAGTGACGAGATGCAAGGATCGAATACGTACTTATTGAAAATGAATGCGATTGTAAAAGAGTTTCCAGGTGTCACGGCACTGAGCAACGTGAATCTGTACGTCAAACCTGGGGAAGTTCATGCGCTGTTGGGAGAAAACGGGGCAGGGAAATCTACGTTGATGAAATGTCTCATCGGCATTCATCAACCCACTTCGGGCACCATCTATTTCAATGGAGAAAAGCTGTCTAATTATGGGACCAGCGAAGCATTGAATAAAGGATTATCCATGATTCATCAGGAATTGAATCCTGTGTTGCATCGAAGTGTGGCGGAAAATATCTGGCTGGGAAGGGAACCGAAGAATAAATTCGGATTCATCGACCACAAAAAGATGTATCAGATGACAGAAGACGTTCTGCAAAAAATCGACATGCCGATCGATCCGAAGACGGAATTGAAAGAATTGACGGTCGCCGGCATGCAGATGATTGAAATTGCGAAAGCATTATCGTACGACGCCAAACTCATCATCATGGACGAACCAACATCTTCCCTCACGGAAAAAGAAACGCAGAAGTTATTTGAAATCATCGAGAAGCTGAAAAAGGAGAACCGAAGCATCATTTACATTTCCCATAAAATGGAAGAAGTGTACACTGTCTGTGATACCGTTACCATTTTACGAGACGGCCAAAGCGTTGGAACGGCATCGGTGAAGGATACAACTTCTGATGAGCTCATTCAAAAAATGGTTGGAAGAGAAGTGGGCAACCTTTATCCTGATAGACAAACAAAACCAAAAGAAGAGGTAAAACTGTCGGTGCATGGATTGACGGATGACAAGCTGTTCCGCAAGGTGTCGTTTGATCTGCGGAAAGGCGAAGTGTTGGGATTTGCCGGTTTGATTGGAGCCGGGCGTACAGAAGTGATGGAAGCCGTCTTTGGGCTTCGTCCTTTCAATGAAGGAAAAGTCATGATGGATGGAAAAGAGATTAAGGTAAAAAGCCCGGTTGACGCCATTCAGCACAAAATGGCGTTCTTGACGGAAGACCGGCGGCAAACGGGGATCTTCCCGATGTTGTCCGTCGGCTACAACATCGCTTCTGGAGACATGGACCAATACCGGAACGGTTTCGGTCTGTTGGACAATAAAAAAATCAAAGAGCAAGCGCAGGAATATGTGGATTCCCTCCGGATTAAAACCTCTTCCGTTGAAACAGAAATCCAATACTTAAGCGGTGGAAATCAACAAAAAGCTTTGCTTGCCAAATGGTTGCTGACGGATCCGGATATTTTGATTTTGGATGAACCGACACGAGGAATCGATGTAGGCGCAAAATCGGAAATTCATAAAATGATTGCCCAATTGGCCGCCGAAGGAAAGAGCATCATCTTGATTTCTTCTGAGCTGCCGGAAATATTGGGTATGAGTGACCGGGTGGTGGTCATGCATGAAGGGAAAGTTCACGGGATTTTAGAAAATGACCAGTTGACCCAGGAAGAAATTATGGAATACGCAACCGGAGCAAAAGATGATTTTCCAGAAGAAGTCTACGCTGACGTAAACATGAAGGAGGAAGTTGTCTGATGGATATCAAAGTGAATACGAATGTTCAAACAGAAGCAACTGAAAAGCGGGTTGACGGCAAAAGAATCTTTTCTAAATATTTGATTGTCTTTATTCTTTTGGCAATGGTGGCTGGAATCACTGCCGTAAATCCGAGATTCTTAGCAGTCGGCAATCTCCTGAACTTGTTGACTCAAACATCTATTTATGGTGTCTTGGCACTCGGTATGTTGCTGGTAATCATTTCCAAAGGAATTGACTTGTCGGTCGGTTCGGTTTTGGCATTTGCAGGGATTGTCGCCGGAAGTATCAGTCAAGTAGCGGATGCTCCGGGCAAACTGTTCCCGGGACTTGGCCAAGCCCCTTTGTGGATGACCATACTGGTGGCCTTGAGCATCGGAGCTTTGTTAGGACTGATCAATGGTGCTCTCATCGCTTACGCAAAAGTACCGGCCTTCATTGCCACACTGGGAATGTTCACAGCAGCCAGGGGAGGAGCGCTGATGTTTTCGGATGGACGACCTGTCAGTAACGTCAACCCGGAAGTGACCATCTTCGGAACTCGTCTGTTCGGCTGGCTGCCGGTTCCGGTATTGATTTACGGTGGCGTGATTTTGTTGACGTTCGTCCTTCTCCGTTACACGTCGTTTGGAAAGAGCGTGTTTGCGATCGGCGGAAATATGGAAGCCGCAAAAGTCAGTGGAATCAAAGTGAAGCGCAATTTGACGCTCATTTACATGTACTCTGGCCTGCTGGCAGGATTGGCTGCACTCATCTACATGGGGCGAACCGGCGGGTCAGTCCAACCGGCAGCCGCGACCGGCTATGAATTGACTGCTGTCGCAGCTGCCACCATCGGAGGCGCCAGCCATGCAGGAGGCGTCGGAACCGTCTGGGGAGCAGTTGTCGGAGCATTGATTTTAGGAGTGCTGACGAACGGCTTTACCCTTCTTGGGATTGATGCATACGTGCAGCAAATCGTACAAGGAATCATTATCGTCGCAGCGGTCGTGATGGACATGAGAAAAAATAAAACTGCATAAGTAGAATTAATTTCATGCCTCGGCGGAGTTTTTCGCCGGGGCATTTTTTAGTGCGCCCGGCATGGGCGACAACTTGGTGGTGAAAGTCCACTACAGACTTGGCAGTAGGAACTGTTAGCGAAAGTCAAGGGTGTCCGCCGTGAGGCGGAATCTGAAGGAAGACGGACGCAAATGCTTGCACTGACGAACAGAAACTTCATACAAAGGCTGAATCAGGACGGATGAGCTTGCTAAACAAAGTGAAGTCCGATACTGCCCGAATCCTGTACAGTAAATGGAGCAGTGACATGAGCAGAAGGTTGTCGTTCTTACCCGGGGAGGTCTCGTCAGCGCTTA
>NZ_AUCD01000045.1 GCF_000429585.1 Atopococcus tabaci DSM 17538 | reverse complement strand
TACGATTGACATTGCTCAAAGTTGCCGGCAAACTCGTTAAAACAGGCAGACAAGTCTATCTCAAACTGTCGAGTTATCATGTGTATCAAAACGAATTTTATAAGGTTTTCGAACGCCTACGGCGATCCAGACAATGTATTTAGAGGAGTTATCGCATAAAGTTTTAACTGATTATTTCAAGGGATCAGTCTGCCCTTAAATAGACAAAGGATTTTTAATAGGTCCTTCTTCCCTAAGAATCCTGTTCGAAAACACAATATTTTAGAAGAAAGTATCTGCCTAATATAAAAATAGGCAATTTATTCAAGAAAACAGCTTTAAATTAGAGCTATGAATTATTCAGGCATACCACTTCTTTCCTCGCTTAGTTTCATTCATTGTACAGCAGAACACCCGCATAATGACAGACCAACTGCGGAAACCAAGAACGAGATTTGCCAAATCTGTTTCCATAGGCTATCATAGGTGTGGAAGAAAAACTGAATTGAACATCCATCACAAAGGGGAGCCGGAAGCGGCTGAGAGAGAATCCTGAATTCTGACCCTTCGAACCTGTTCGTTAGTACGAGCGTAGGGATTGTGACGGGGCGAACTGTCTTATATAAAGCAGAATGTTGCTCCTCCTTTGCTGTGTGGCTTTGTTCAACACGAAAGGAGGGTTTTTTTATGCGTCAACATCAATTGAGAGTGTGGATTGAAGGGACGATTTTTGCGGCCTTGGCCATCGTTTTATCCCTGCTTCCTACGAACATCGGAACAGGGTTTACCATTTCATTGGGGATGATTCCCTTAACGCTTTATACACTTCGAAGAGGGGCCGCAGCCGGCTTCTTCTCTGGTTTTTTATGGGGAGTTTTGCATTTTCTGATCGGGAATGCTACCATTTTGACCCTTCTGCAAGGTTTTATCGAGTACCTTGTCGCCTTTGCTTTTGTCGGGGCGGCCGGACTGTTCACCCGTCGTTTCCAAACGTCTCTCCAGGAACAGGCAGAAAACAAGCAGCGCTTTTTCATCATTGCGGCTGCTTTTGTGGGGACATTTGCCCGCTTTTTCTGGCACTTCATCGCGGGCTACTACTACTGGGGCAGCTACGCCCCGGAAGGCATGAGTCCGTTCATGTATTCGTTCGTCATGAACGCTGGCAGCGCCTTGGTCACCGCCATCGCCACCAGCGTTGTCCTGGTCTTGTTACTGCAAACATCTCCAAGTTTGTTCCAAACACCTGCCGGTTCGTTCCGGACAAAAAACAACTGATTTACCCGGCTCCCTCCCCCGCGGCGGGGGCCTTTTTTGCGTTTTTCACCCTGTGCAGGCAAACTAGCCGGCCCTCAAATAAACGCGATGGACTTTTCAACTTCGGCATCGGCTTGTTCTGTTTTTGTTTTGAAATATTTATAGAGTGATACAAACCGTCCTGTGGCGTGCTTGCGCCATGGTTTCTTTTTGCCGCAAAAGTGCAGGATGATCGTCTGGTCCAACATATGATCCAACGTCCACTCTTCGTCCATCACCCGGTACGTCAAATGGTGTCGGGAATCAAAGTTGTAGTACCGCTCATCCAGCGGCAAGATTTGTTCGGTGAAAACCACATTCAACAAGTCTTGATCGGGAAGGATCTTTGAAACTGGGAGTGCGGTTTCGATGAAATGCAAGATGTCATTCTTGTCGATTTCCTGTCTTTGACGGGCCAAATCCATCAGCAGCACACCTGAATTGTAGTAGTACTTGATGTCCGCCTCACTGGACAAACTCAAGCGTACCTTATTGAAGCTTTGAACGGTCGGAATCATGTGTGGCGCCGCGCCAAACAATTTCCCTTCTAAGTCCATTTCATACAACGGCCGGATCGGATTCAATACCAAACAATCGGGATCGATATAAATGACCCGTTCGATAGTCTCCGGCAAAGCTTCAAACGCCAACAGACGGAAGTACATTTCTTTTGTGTAGTAAAACGTGGTCGGCGATTCAGAAAATTCTTCGTTTAAGTCATAGGCTGCCAAATCCGCTGTTCCACCCGACACTTCCGCAATAAACCTTTCCAACCGCTCCCGTTCCATTTCAGATACTGCCGAATAAAGGAAGTGGATGCGGAACGTTTCAGAAGGATTGTTGTTGAAAAGAGAATACAACATCACCTTCAACGGGGGAAGATAATTTTCATCGCATGATACCAAAATATGAATACGGTCGGTTTCGCCGTATGTACTTGTTTCAATCACTGCTCACTTCTCCTTTCAACTCTTCAAATAGATTGTCTTCTTCAGTATAACGTATACTTCTATCTTGTTTATGAAAAAAGCAAGGAGAAAGGGGTAACACTTTTTTCGCTTTTTTCGTTTGTATAGGTGTAAGCGGTCATGACACTTACAAAATACAAAGGAGGAAATGCAATGATCAAAGAATGGAACGGCGGGAAAGTGTTGGTTTATTTTGAAGATATGGAAAACGAACGTGTCATCCGACGCAGTTATTCGGATGCGGTGGAAAATCTCAATGAAGATCAAATTGCCGGCTTCACGGCAGCAATCGATTCGCTGACTGCTCTGCCGGTCGCTCACACCGTTGTCGTCGAAGAATACAAATACATCCCTTAAACACCAAAAATAATAGGCATTCGTCGCAAAAAAAACAAACTAAAATGGAGGAATAGGACATGGCTACAACTTTGGAATTGAAATTTTTGACCAGCATTGGAAAGAACCGGACATTGAGCGTCCAGGACCCGTTGCCGGATTTGACCGAAGAACAGACTCGTCAAGCAATGGAAAGCATCATTGCCCAAAATATGTTCCATAAAGACGGCGTAAATTTGTATGCCGGCGTCAAAGGCGCCCGTTATGTCGAACGTAAAGTAGAAGACATTTTTGAAGTCGAATAAACAGAAAGGAGTGCTGTGACATACTCACAGCACTCCTTTTTGTTAAAAGTCGAAGTTTTCAAAATCACGGTCATTTTGAGAAGGGGTTGATGCTTCCCAACCGGTGTCGCTGTCGACAAACGGCCCGTGAACCAAATCATTGTAAAATGCGGTGTTGGTGGCAGTGATATACGGATTTATCCACAAGAAACCAATCCCCAACGTGAGCGCCCCCACCAAAATCCATCCGAGGTAACTCAGTTGCAAAGTGAAGTACCGCATTTTATGTCCATCCATCAACATCCGGCTTTCGGTAATACAATTCAACGCCGAAATCGGCTGAGGGTCGGGACGGTCCACATAATCTTTATAAATGAAGTACGCCTGCGAATACGCAATGGCTTTGATGATGCCTGGGATCACCAACAGCAATCCCCACAAGAACGTGAACACACTCGTCAAGAAATAAATAAAGAACACCGGCAAGAAGTACTGTTTGGAGAAGACACGAAAAGCATCTTTCAACGGTCGGAATGTATAATCGTGATTGCGGTATGCATCTAGAAATGCATAAGAAATTCCCGTGGTAATCAAGGTCGAAAAAATACCGCCGAGACCACTGTTACCACCGCCTCCTCCCCCATCGTCATCCATCGGCACGGTTCCGGTGCTCCACATTTCAGACAGGACGACGACTGTGACGACGACAACCAACACAGCTACGAGCACGATCAGTGAAGGGATCAGGTTCATCAGCACGGCGTCTTTCCATCTTCCCCGAAGCATATCCTTCGCGTCTTGTTTTAATTCTGCACTTGTTTTATACCCACTCATACGGTTCCTCCTCCAAGGTTTCTCATTTTAATGTACCATATCCTCTATAAAAATGCTCTTTCCGTTTGACCTCTTCACAAAATTCAAACAATGGCTTCCTTGGCTTTGGTTTGGTATGCTTTAGCCAAATCAGGAGAAAGAAGGAAACGCAGATGACCAGTGTGCATGACTTTTCGGTCCAAAAGACAGATGGTTCGCCTCTCTCTTTGGAGGAGTACAAAGGAAACATTTTATTGATCGTCAACACCGCCAGCAAATGCGGCCTGGCTCCCCAGTTTGAGGGCCTGCAACAGCTGTATGAGCAGTATAAAAATCAAGGTGTGGTGGTATTGGGGTTCCCGTGCGACCAGTTTAACAATCAAGAATTTGAAAACATCGAAGACACCTTACAGTTTTGCCAGACAAATTACCAGGTCACCTTCCCGATGTTCGCCAAAATCGATGTCAACGGCCCGGGTGCGCACCCCCTCTACGCCTTTTTGAAGCAACAGAAAAAGGGGCTGCTCTCAGAAAACATCAAATGGAACTTCACGAAATTCTTAGTGGACAAAAAGGGGCAGGTCATCAAACGCTATGCACCCACCACATCTCCTGCCGACCTTTCTAAAGACATTGAGAGCCTGTTGACGAGCAAGTGAAAAAGCGGCACAGGAAAAAATCCTGTTGCCGCTTTTTGTTTGTTATTCTGCTCGGAATACGATTTCTTCCGCGCGGTCTGTTTCGTCCACGTTTACATCTGTTTGTCCTACTTCCAAGCGGTTATCCGCTACGAAGTGATAAACCGTTTCTTCAGAAGGTGCTTCTGTGGAGTACTCGAATTCGCCGGCTTCGTTCAACTCAATCTCTTCCAAGACTTCTCCATCTTGGACGAGGAACAATGCGTCTCCGCCTTCAATGTACCCGGCGATGGTAATCGTACCGTTTTCTGGAGCAGCGACGTAACTGGATCCTTCCCATTGCACTCCGGAGCTGAAGTCCAAGCTGACGGACGGTCTTTCGTCTTCGCCGGCACTGTTTTCCTGAATGCCTGCGATGATTTCATTAGGACTTTGCACAGATGAAGACTGCGCACCAGGTTCTTCCGTTTGTGTAGTATCCGCCGGCTCTTCCCCGCCTTGACCACAACCAAATAATACGAGTGACACAACCGCTATTGGTCCAACCAATTTTTTCACTATGAATCTCTCCTTCTCTCTTTCATCACGTTATTCAGTATAGCACTTTCATTAATTATCCATCATTTTCCTTAGAATTAATTAATGAAAAGGCTATTTTTCTCATTATACTCAAACAATCATTCGACCTGATGCCTCAAATCAATAAAGCGGGCTGTGTTTTCAGTGAGAAAAGAGATTACAGGTCGGAAGCTTTTTTCTCTTGTTCAGTCTTCTCTAGAGTCCCTACATAAGCCTTGTCGAATAGCGGTTTAACTGACTTATGCTCATGGATGCGTTTGAGCGCGTCACCCAATAAGCCCGCGACACTGATTTGTTCGATCATGCGGTTGCTTTTTTTATGGGACAAATCGATTGTGTTTGTGATGATGACTTTTTTCAGGCCGGATTGTTCCAACTTCTCCATGGCGTTGCCGGATAACACTGGGTGGGTGGCGCAGGCATAGACATCTGTGGCGCCCGCTTTTTTCAACGTCCGGCATGCTTGAACCATTGTATCGCCTGTATCGATTAAATCGTCAAACAACACACATGTCTTGCCTTTCACGTCTCCTATCACGCGTAAGTCTGCCTTTTCATCAAATTCAGACGACCGTTTGTCGATGATGGCAATCGGCGCATCCAACAGCGTCGCCATTTCTCTGACACGGGATACCCCTGCATGATCGGGGGAGACGACGACCGTCTGATGATCTGCCAGTTGGTGATTCAACAGGTGATTGGCCAGTAAAGCTGTTGCCGATAAGTGGTCCACCGGGATATCAAAGAACCCTTGAATTTGCGGCGAATGGAGATCCAATGTCACCACCCGGTCCACACCCGCTGTGGCCAACATATTTGCTACCAGTTTTGCCGTAATTGATTCTCTCGGCCGTTCTTTTCGGTCTTGACGGGCGTACCCGTAGTACGGAATCACCGCATTGATCGTCTTGGCACTCGCCCGACGCAAGGCGTCCGTCATGATTAAGAGCTCCATGAGGTACTCATTGCTGGGATGGTTGGTCGACTGCACCAAGTAAATATCCGACCCGCGGATACTTTCTTCAATGTTGATGCGAATTTCACCGTCTTCAAAGCGGGTGATTTCCGCCTCTCCTAACGAAACGCCAATTTCTTCTGCCAGTTCTTCTGCCAACGGACGATTGGAGTTCAACGAAAATACTCTAAAATACGTGTCTTTATATGTCTCAGTCATGGCACCCTCCACTCAAAACTAACCGTCACAGTTCACCATCATCGTAATGAGAACGCTCTAAAAAATCAAGTTTTTAGCCAAGCAGACACACCCTAGTGGTGTTCCATAAAATGAGCAGGCATTCACCAGCAATGCCTGCTCCATCTCGCTCGGTATTAACGCAATGGTTTCCATTTCCACTCTTTGACTTCCGGAATATCTTTTCCTTGTTCACGGATATAATGATGGTGTTTGTCCAACAATCGATCCATCTTCTCAACAATTGCCGAAGCGTCTTCCCCGTAAACGGCCCGCGCGGCGTCTTGCACCAGGTGGAAACGGTCCAGTTCGTTGACCACCCGCATGTCAAACGGTGTGGTGACGTCGCCGTTTTCACGGTACCCATGCGGAATCACATTCCGGTTGGCGCGGTCAAAGAACAAGTCCCGAATCAGACTTTCGTAGCCGTGGAAAGCAAATACAATCGGTTTGTCCGTTGTAAACAACTGGTTGAACTCCTCATCGGTCAGCCCTCTTACATCCAACCGGTTGCTGCGGAGCTTCAATAAGTCGACAACATTGACGAAGCGGATCTTCAAGTCGGGTGCTTCTTCGTGCAGGATGCTCACAGCCGCCAACGCCTCCAAGTTCGGCTCGGTACCGGCTGCCGCAATCACCAGATCCGGTTCCCCGTCTCCATCGGTGCTCGCCCATTCGATGCGTTTCAATCCTTTTTCAACCAATTCTTCCGCTTCATCCACTGTATAAAATTGAGGACGCGGATGTTTGCTGGATACAATCAGATTGATTTTCTGTTCGCTGCGCAACACTTTGTCCATGACGGCCATCAATGTGTTGGCGTCTGCCGGGAAGTATTCGCGGATGTACTTGGACTGCTTTTCGGCTAAATGCGTGCTGAGACCCGGGTCTTGGTGGGTGTAGCCGTTGTGGTCCTGCTGGAACACGGTGGAAGATGCGATCACGTTCAGCGACGGGTACTTTTTGCGCCACGGCAGTTCATCGGCTTTCCGGATCCATTTGAAGTGCTGCGTGAGCATAGAATCCACGATTCGCAAAAAACCTTCATAGCTGACAAAGAACCCGTGCCGGCCGGTGAGCACATACCCTTCCATCCATCCTTCCGCCTGATGCTCAGACAACTGGGAATCCAAGACGCGTCCGCTCGGTGATTGGGCTTCGTCTTCCGGTTCGTCGATGTCTTCCAGCCACTGTCGGTCGGTCGTTTCCAACACGGCATTCAAACGGTTGGATTTCAATTCATCAGTACTGATAATACGGAAGTTGTCCGGATTGGCATCGACGATGTCCCGGGCGAATTTCCCGAATTCCGTCATGTCCTGCCGGTCTTCTTCTCCCGGTGTGGCAATCTCAAGGGCATGTTTGCGCCAGTCCGGCAGTGTCAGCGGCTTCGGATGGATGCCGCCGTTGGTGATGGGGTTCAACGACATCCGCCGCTCCCCTTTTGGCGCCACTTCTTCGACTTCCGGCAAAAGCCGTCCCTGCTCGTCAAACAATTCTTCCGGCCGGTAGGAGCGCATCCATTCGACCAATGCGTCGCTGTGTTCCATCTGTCCTTGGCTCACCGGAATCGGCACTTGATGGGAACGGAAGGTGCCTTCCACCGGCTCGTCTTCCCATTCTTCCGGTCCTGTCCACCCTTTCGGCGTCCGCAAAATGATGACCGGCCAGTGCGGCATCTCCGCTTCTTCTGCCGGCTCTTTCCGCGCGTCAGATTGAATGAATTGAATCATCCGGACCGCCTGGTCCAGCGTCTGCGCCATCAACGGATGGATGGTTTCCGGTTCTTCCCCTTCTACAAACAATGGAGTCCAGCCCATTCCTTTGAAGTACTGTGCCAACTCTTCATCCTTTTTGCGTCCAAAAATGGTCGGGTTGGCAATTTTGTAGTCATTCACATGTACAATCGGCAGCACCGCTCCATCGGTCACCGGATTAAGGAACACATTGGAAAACCAAGAAGCCGCCAGCGCACCGGTTTCCGCTTCGCCGTCCCCGATGGTGACCGCTGCAATCACATCCGGATTGTCCAAAACCGCTCCGGTGGCATGCGACAACGAATAACCCAGTTCTCCACCTTCATGGATTGATCCTGGTGTTTCCGGCGCCGCGTGCGACCCGATTCCTCCCGGAAAAGAAAACTGCTTGAACAATTTCTGCATGCCTGCTTCATCCCGGGTGATGTCCGGATACACTTCAGTATAGCTGCCGTCCAAGTAAGCGTTGGACACCATGACCTGCCCGCCGTGCCCGGGTCCTTCGATGAAAAACATATTCAAGTTGTACTTATTGATGACACGGTTGAGGTGGGCGTAGACAAAATTTTGTCCAGGCACCGTCCCCCAGTGGCCGATGGGGCTTGCTTTCACATCTTCCACTTCAAGCGGACGCTTCAGCAACGGATTGTCTTTTAAGTAGATTTGGCCGACAGACAAGTAATTGGCCGCCCGCCACCAAGCATCCACTTTATCCAGATACTCTTTTGACGAATAATCGACTGTTTCTGACATCAATATAAGCTCCCTTCTTTGTACTGCTCTGTTTACCAGTACTGTAGCATAAATCTGGGCGCCATCCCCAAAGATAGGCTCGACACAGAGACAATCAAAAAAAGCACATATGCACGGAATCAATCCGTTCATATGTGCTTTTTTGAAAGTTTTATGCGTGGAGTGGAACAAATACGTTTGCCCAAGCCAACAATTCAGAGAACATACCTTCAGCGTTTGCTTCGTGGTAAGCATTTGGTTGGAAGACGCTCATGTTTTCGTGTGCACGTGCACCGCCCAAGCTTCCGTATCCAACCAATGCAGCCGGTTTGTTTGCGACTTCTGGTTTCAAGTAATCTGTTGCGTTTTTCAACGCACCGCCGACAGCGTGGTTGTATTCTGGTGTCACGAAAATGTACGCATCGAAGCTGGCCATTTTTTCGGACCAAGCTTGAACAGCTTGTTGAGCTGCTTCAGCGTATTCAGCTGGAACTTTCGCTTCCTCTAAACCTTTTGTGATGTCTCTTACCTGATCCAACATGTATTGATGCCGGATGGCGTGGGATCCATCTCTTAAAGCCACTTCCACAACCGTTACTTTTTTATCCGTCACTTTGCCTCTACCTCCTTTCCTTCTTTTTCGTTGATATAATCGGCCACTCTCTCCGCAACTCCGACAGCTGAAGCCGTCATGATGTCCAAGTTTCCTGAGTAGACTGGCAAGAAGTCGCCTGCTCCTTCAACTTGTACAAAAACCGAGATGGTGTCGCCGTTGATGACGGGGTCTTGCTGCAAGCTGTAACCCGGCACATAGGATTGAATCTCTTTTTCCCGTTCGCGGATAGAGGCCACGACTTCCTCTTCATCAAACTTCCCATCGACAATCTCAGCGTACTTGACAGGGACCACATCGCTGATGGCTGCCACAATCGGTGCCGTCGCCTGCCCGCCGCACGTAATCATGTTGACGTTTGTTTCTTCGATAAACTCGTCCAAGTTGACACTCGGCGAAACAAAGGGTCCTACAGCTGCCGGTGTTAAATCCATCATTCGTATGCCCAATTCCTGCGCGACCTTGTTGTTGTATTCATGAGCTCCAGCTGATGTTGCATCGAATAATATTTGCGGTCTTTCCGATTCATCCAAATCGTAAATGCCGTCAATGCCGTTGCCGAATGTTTTCAACCCGTTTTTTCGGGCCCGTTTCATTCCTTCCAACTCATTATCAATTCCATACATCGATGTCACAGTGAATTTGTCCGACCTCATCAACTTCATGAGTAAATCCAACCGATATTCCCTGGGCCAATGATGCCTGCCCTAATCTTTCCAGCCAAAATGAATCCCCCTTTTGATGTTTTATTTTTCAAATGTTACGCTGACTTCCCCAAATCCTTCGGTGAACCGACAAGTGAATTCATCGCCCGGTTCGGCCGCAATCGTATCTCGGATGGTGATGTTCCAATTTTTCACTCGACTGTCGACGATTTCAATGCAAGCGAGGATAGACTCTGTCGCGTCGAGCACGTCTTCCACCGTGATATTCGGGCCTTCTAAATCTTTTTTCAAAATGAAGGCCATTTCTCCTTCTACTCGAGGCTGGATGACTTGATCGCTTTTGATGACGGGATTGTCAGAAGGAATCACCATGTCTTCCAACAAAATTCCGTAATCTGGTTCGTCCACCCCGAGCGAGTCCTGCATCGCTTTAGAGGTCAAGCCAATTTTCTTCCCCACTATACCGTTATCCTTTTGTACACGTTCAGCGATGTTGTACAGCTGAATGGAATACGCTTCTTTGATCGTCAGTTCCGGATATACTTTACTGGGTGCTTCTATTTGTACCTTAGTCTTATTTGCTTGTTGTAACTTCTCTGACAATTGAACAGCAGGCGAATCACTTACTTTCACCATTTTTATGTCCTTTCTCCGAACGCCGGCTGCTGACCGGCTTTCGTAATGTGTTAACCTCGTCGTAAGCGCTTTATAAACAAACGCAATACGGCTCTCCTACATAACGAAACACTTCTTTTAACTTTTCTATCGATTCAAAAAGAAGTCTGATATAATAAAGAAATCGCTTACTTAAACATTTTTTCTTTTTTGAATTTTGTCTCAGAATATGCAATAAGAAAAATGATTCGTGAAGGAGAGAGGAACATGACCCTTGAAATTGAACGTATGACCTCAGTCACGAAAGCCTTGCGTGTGTTGAAAGTCTTCAACACAGAAAACCCGGTCTGGCGCATTGGCGAAATTTCAGAAAAGTTGAGTATATCCAAAAGTACCGCCAGCCGAATCGTGCAAACTACCGCTTTATCCGAATTCTGGTACGCTCCGCAAGAGAAGCCTCTGAACGTCTTGGATACGATGGGTGAAAAGGATGAACAAGTGGCCGCTTCCATAGACAAAAAAAGAGACCAGGTCCGCCGACCCGGTCTCTTCAATCTGTTCTCGTTCTCAAAACTAATGTATCTCAAACCACTCCACAATGTGCTGCAAGCGTTCCATGCGCAAGTTCGGCAGCCCTTCACGCGACAAACCGTGGCTGGACTGCGGGAAAGTGACCAATTTTGTGTCTACCCGCTGGCGTTTCATCGCGATGTAGATTTGTTCACCTTGTTCCTGTGGGCAGCGCAAGTCGTTTTCGCCGTGAATCACCAACAGCGGAGTTTTGGCATTCTCCGCATAGGCCAGCGGAGACATCTTCCAAAGTTCTTCCACTTGGCTTAAGTTGTTTTGCAGCTGGAATTGGACAAAGAACGGCCCGATGTCGCTTGTTCCGTAGAAGCTGATCCAGTTGGAAATGGACCGTTGGGTGACGGCGGCCCGGAAACGATCGGTATGCCCGACAATCCAATTTGTCATGAACCCGCCGTAGCTTCCGCCAGCCACATACACTTTGTCCTGATCAATTTCTGGGTGTTGCTCCAAAACGTAATCCGTACCCAGCATCAAGTCTTCGTAATCCTTGTTTCCATAATCTCCGAGGATGGAGGCGACAAACTGTTGACCGTACCCGTTCCCGCCGCGCGGGTTGAGCATGATGACCCCGTATCCTTTGGCGGCCAGCATCTGCATTTCATGAAAGAAACTTTCGCCGTACGCCACTTGCGGGCCGCCATGGATGTAAAGCACAGCCGGGTGCTTTTCTTTCGCTTCCACCGGCGGCACATACCACCCTTGGATATCCCAGTCATCCGCTCCTTTATACCAAAACCGCTCCGGTTCGGCGAATGTATGCGTCCGGCAAAACTCTTCATTTGGATTATACAAGAAGGTCTCTTCTCCCGATTCGAGATCGATCAGCCACAGTTCGCTCGGTTTGACCAACGTGGAGACGGCGACGGCCAATGTCTGTTTGTCGTCCGCAAGCGAGCCGTCCACCAAATGCACCAGTTTATCGTAGACCTTCTCCACCACACCTTCACGGCTCCCTTTGTACAATTGAATCTTGCCGTGTTCAGTGGCCGGGAATAGAAACTCTTCTTCGTTTACCCACATGACCTCCAAACCGGACACTTGCTGTTGGAAATCGGCCACCAACAGATCCCCGACTTCCACATCCGCTTCTTCCGTCAAACACGTCAATGACTGCGAACGAATATCGTAGCCGTATACTTTTGTTTGGGAAACAAATGCGTACTCAAAGTCATTTCCCAAAAGCAACAAGTAGTCTTCTTCTTCATTCATCGCTCCATATTGGAACACACCATCCGGAATCTGTGTCGTCAGCGGGCGGGCTTGTTTAGCGGCCACATCGTACCAATAAACCGTCCCGCCGTACTGCCACTCGTCTTCCACATTCAAGCGGTCCCCAAAGAGCAGATAACTTTCATCTTTTGCCACATAGTTCAATTGAATCGGACGGTCATATTCGACAATCAGCTGCGTGTTTTTGGAAGCCACGTCCACTTTCTTAATTTGGTGCATGCGGTCTTGCGGCAACACGCCCATTCCATCCAGTTTGTACTGCAAGCGGTCGATGACGGTCGGTTCCGGTAGTTTTTTCTCGTCTTTATCTTCGTTCTCGTCTGTTTCGCCTTGTTTGCGGTTTGTTTGGTAATACACGCCCGCACCGTTTGCAGTCCATTTATAAGAAGACACACCTTCTTTTTCTTCCGTCAGCTGCACCGCCCGGCCTCCAGCCAACGGCATCAGCATCAGCTGCATTTTCTCGTCTTTTGTGTTGTTGGAAAGATACGACAACCATTTGCCGTTGGGAGATACTTGGATGGCGGTGTTAGTCTTGCCCCCGTCTCCCCATTCTTTCCGTTCCTTTGTTTGCACATCGATGCTTTGAATACCTGTGTCATAACGGTTTTTTTCTTTGTTCATTTTTGTTTCCAGATAAAAAACGGTGTCTTCCCAATGAACGGGTTGGGAGATGTTTTTCATGTCATACAGACTTTCCATCTCAATCTTTTTCATTTTTCTGTTTTCTCCTCTATAATGAATATGTATCACTTTATCCAAACTTAAGAAAATTCTCACTTAATAGAGCTATTGTGTCATTATTTTCTCATGGAATCAAGATGAAAGAAATTAAATAATTCGATACACTTCGCGCTTGTTCAATGATATACTTATTGTGTAGAAAAAAGGGAGGAAATTTTCATGACTGAAATCAAGAAGAAAGACACGCAAAAAATTATCTTAGTTGGGAATGGCGCAGTCGGTTCCAGCTACGCCTACGCTCTCGTCAACCAAAACATCGGGCAGGAACTCGGTATCATCGATGTCAACCGCGACAAAGTAGAGGGCGACGTCATGGACCTCAACAGCGCACTTGCCTTTACCGCTCCGAAAAAAATTTATGCAGCTGATTATGAAGACTGCCGGGATGCGGACATCGTGGTCATCACTGCGGGGGCAGCACAAAAACCAGGTGAAACACGTCTCGATTTGACTGAGAAAAACATGTTGATTATGAAAGACATCACAAAGAACATCATGGACAGCGGTTTTGACGGCATCATCTTGGTGGCCACCAATCCTGTGGATATTCTCACTTACGCGGTATGGAAATATTCCGGTATGCCGGCTCACCGCGTATTTGGATCAGGAACTTCTTTGGACAGCGCCCGCTTCCGTCAAGAAGTTGCCCAGTTGTTGAATGTGGATGTGCGCAACGTTCACGGGTACATTTTGGGTGAACACGGGGACACCGAGTTCATGGTTTGGTCCCACGCCAACGTAGCCGGCCTTCAGATTTATGAATGGGTGAAAAACAACCCGGATACCGACGAAGAAGCCCTAGTGGACATTTTCTTCTCTGTACGTGACGCCGCCTACCGTATCATCGAGAAAAAAGGCGCCACTTTCTACGGAATCGGCGTGTCACTGGCACGGATTACCCGTGCGGTCTTAAATGATGAACATGCGGTACTGCCGCTGTCTGTTTACTTGGACGGCGAATACGACGAGAAAGACATTTACATCGGAACGCCGGCCATTGTCAACCGGGACGGCATCAAGAAAAACATCGAAATTCCACTGAACGACGCCGAAAAAGAACGTATGGCTCTTTCAGCAGCCACACTGCGTAAAATCTTGAAAGACGTGACAGAGAAAAACCCAGATCTAGGCTTTACCGTTGACTAAGCACTCCAAATAAGACCCTCCAGCCTGCTGTCATCTGCAGGTTGGAGGGTCTTTCGTATGTTTGGGAGCATGTTTGCGTAGTGTAGAGGCTTTTCCGCCTCTTCGCTCTATGCCAGTTCCCCATTTAAAATGAAGGGTGCCGGCGAGGCTCACACCCCGGCCGGCACTCTCTATTAAGGAGACACCTTTGCAGGTGGCTGGTTCAATCTTAGTCAATGTGCCCTTCGTATTTTTTCTCAAACAACGGGCTGACTGATTTGTTTTCGTGAATACGACGAATCGCATCCGCCAGTAATTCGGAGACGGTCACTTGAACAATCTTGTCAATTCGTTTGTCTTCCGGCAGATAGATGGAATCTGTCACAACCACTTTTTCAATGTTGGATTCATCCAAACGTTCGATAGCCGGTCCGGAAAGCACTGCATGGGTTCCGCAGGCATAGACTTTTTTGGCGCCTTTTTCTGTCAATGCGCGAGCAGCCAGTGTGATGGTGCCTGCAGTATCAATCATGTCGTCGATTAGGATACATGTTTTGCCTTCCACTTGTCCAATGATGTTCATGACTTCTGCCACGTTCGCTTTCGGACGGCGTTTGTCGATGATGGCAAGAGGAGCTTTCAAGAATTCTGCAAGCTTCCGAGCACGTGTCACACCGCCGTGGTCAGGAGAAACAACAACGGTGTCTTCCCCACTGATTCCATGGTCTAAGAAGTAGTTCGCCAACAAAGAAGCTCCAAGCAAGTGGTCGACCGGGATGTCAAAGAATCCTTGGATCTGAGCCGCATGCAAGTCCAACGTCAACATACGGTCCGCTCCTGCTTTCTCAAACATGTTCGCCACCAATTTTGCAGTGATCGGTTCGCGTGAGCGTGCTTTTCGGTCTTGGCGTGCATAGCCGTAGTACGGCAAAACAATGTTGACTGTCTTCGCACTTGCACGTTTCAATGCATCAATCATGATCAATGTTTCCATCAAGTTGTCGTTGACGGGCTTGGACGTCGATTGAATGATGTAGACATGGTCTCCACGGATACTTTCTTCAATGTTGATGCGGATTTCTCCATCGCTGAAGCGCGTTACCGCGACTTTTCCCAACTCAATTCCAAGTTCCTGCGAGATTTTTTCTGCCAAGGGGCGGTTGGAACTAAGGGCAAAGATTTTCAATTTTGAATCGACATTTTGTTCTGACATGATATCCTCCGTCTAAAATATAATCCTTTTCGTCATACTCATCGTATGCATTTTTTCATGAATATGCAAGCCTTTGCTTTGCTTGCTGCCGTTGTTATTTTTGAGATTCAGACTGGCGTTCTTCCGCTTTTTGCAACCGTTTGGACACGTATCCCTCTTTGTTGACTTGACGGGCACGTGCAATGGCCAAAGCGTCTTCCGGCACATCGTCTGTGATGGTGGAACCGGCCGCGATATACGTATCGGCTTCCACAGTCACCGGCGCAATCAAGTTGGTGTTGCAGCCGATGAAGGCATTGTCTTTGACAACCGTTTTGTGTTTCTTCTTGCCATCGTAGTTCACGAATACCGTGCCGCAGCCCAAGTTGACATGCTCGCCGATTTCCGCATCCCCGATGTAGGTCAAATGTCCTGCTTTTGAATGACGGCCGATTGTCGATTTTTTCACTTCGACAAAGTTTCCGACATGGACGCCTTCTTTCAAAACCGATTGCGGACGAAGGTGGCTGTTTGGTCCGATATCCGAACCATCTCCCATCACCGATTGTTCGATAGTGGAGCTGGTGATTGTCACACCGTTTCCGATTGTGCTGTCCACGATAACCGAATGCGCTTGGATCAAGCAATCTTCGCCAATCACGGTGTCGCCTTTCAAGTACACACCCGGTTCAACGACTGTATCAGATCCAATGACCACATCGCTTTCGATGTAAGTCGCCGCCGGATCGATCAACGTGACCCCGTTTTTCATGTGTTTTTTGTTGATGCGTTCGCGCATCAATCGTTCCGCTTGGGACAATGCCACACGGTCATTGACGCCCAGTGCGTCGTCTTGATCTTCCAATTGGAAAGCGGTCACTACTTCGTTTTGTTTTTTCAAAATTTCGATGACATCCGGCAAGTAGTATTCGCCTTGGGCATTGTCGTTTCCGACTTGTGCCAACGCTTCAAACAACGCCCGGTTGTCGAAACAATACGTACCTGTATTGATTTCTTTTACCGCTGCTTCTTCTGGAGTAGCGTCTTTTTGTTCCACAATTTTTTCCACTTCGCCGTTGGCGCCGCGGATAATCCGTCCGTACCCGGTTGGATCTTCGCTGTGCGCGCTGAGAATGGTTGCTTTCGCGCCTTTTTCCTCATGGAATCGGTAAACACTGTCCAAGGTTTCAGCCGTCAATAACGGCGTATCGCCGCAAACGACCATGGTAGTGCCTTCTTTTCCTTCCAATACCTCTTTGGCTTGAAGCACCGCGTGGGCAGTTCCCAGTTGTTCTTCTTGAAGAACATAGTCACATCTGTCACCTAAATAGGATTGAACCGTTTCTGCGCCTACTCCTACAATCGTCACGATTTGATCGGCTTGAGCTTTTTCCGCTTGTTCGACTACATGTCCAACCATTGGCTTACCGGCAACAGGATGCATGACTTTGTATAATTTTGATTTCATCCGCGTGCCTTGTCCGGCTGCTAAAACCACTGCGTATCGTTGATTCATTGTTGTCTCCTTCTTTTTTTCCTTCTTTTTTATTGACTAGACCGACAGTATTGTAAGTACTTTTTATTTAAAAATAGCCTTTATTATAATAGCCTACTATTCCCGTAATTTCAAGGCAACGCGCGTTTACGTTGGATTTCTGTCATCTTTTTATGGTCATTTCCTATAATGCGAATTGTTTGAGGAACACAGCTGGACTCTATATAATGAACTCATAGACAAAAGACACAATTTTGTCACTTTTTATGCAAGCCGGAACAACCATTATAAAGGAGGATTTTTTCATGGAAAGAAGAAATCAGACAGTTATAGGAAGCTACGCCAATCGTGACGAAGCACTGGATGTTGTACGGCGTTTGAGAGACGAAGGCTACCAAAGAGAAGACATCACATTGTATGCCAACAGAGATACAGCTTCCGGAATCACGGATACGCAAGGGGTAGACGTCAACACGGAAACAACCGGAGCAACCGGTGCCGATGAAGATCGTTCCTTGTGGGACCAAATCAAAGATGCGTTTTCTACCGACACGTATGACACGACCGCTGAAGGCGATGGTTACAATGCGGATAACGATGTTTTGTATCCATACCGAGACGACATCAATAACGGCAATGTCGTAGTCGTTGTCAACAACTACCGCGGCGATGACATGGGTACAACCGACACAACCGATACAGTCGACACCACTCCTGGAGTGATGGGTACAAGTGCCGGATTCCCTAACGCAGATCCGACAATCGACCCGACTGTGCCGACAGATTCTGTGACCGGCATGACCGATGGAGACAATCTTCCACCAACTACGGATGAAGTCCCTCCAAGCGACACGGTGAACCGAGACACCGACTTGGATAGACCGTTGGACAGAGACATCGATGTGGATGACCGCGACGAGAAAATCCGCTTAAAAGAAGAACGTTTGAATGTCGACAAAGAAAAAGTGACAACTGGAGAAGTGAATGTCAGAAAAGAAGTCGTTCATGACACTGAAACAGTGGAAGTGCCAGTTGAGCATGAAGAAGTCGTCATTGAAAGAAAACCTGTCTCTGACGGTGAAACAACCGGAGAAACCTTTGACACGGACGAAGAAAACATCAACATTCCGGTCAAAGAAGAACGTGTGAACGTCACCAAACGACCGGTCGTGAAAGAAGAAGTGGATATCAGAAAAGAAACGCATGAAGACGTGGAACACGTATCCGAAGACGTCAGAAGAGAAGAACTTGATGTGGATGCTCACGGAGACGTCCATGTAGAAGGAACAGACGAAGATTTGGATCCTAGAAACAGAAGATAATCTTCTTGGTCTAACCCACTTATACAAAAAATCCTGGCAGCCAACGTGAAGTGACCCCTAAAAGTTAGACACGGTTATTTCATTTAGGCAGCTTGGTTAAAATGAGTTCGGTACTGCACCGGACTCATTTTTAATTTTGCCTTCATGCGTTTCGTGTTGTAATAGTGTATATAATTTTCAAGTTCCTTTTTAAAATGCTCCACACTTTCAAATTCCTTTAAGTAGAGGAATTCAGACTTCATGATGCCAAAGAAGTTCTCCATGACAGAATTATCGTAACAGTTGCCTTTACGTGACATACTTTGCACAATGCCTCGTGATTGGAGCGTATGGCGATATTGTT
>NZ_AUCD01000044.1 GCF_000429585.1 Atopococcus tabaci DSM 17538 | reverse complement strand
CATTTTAAAAAGATGGAAAAATCCACGTACTAAGATTAGCAGATTAATGCGTTTAGGTCTAGATATGGACAGTGCTAAACGCATTGGTTACTCTAGAAAGAAATACTGGAGACTGTCAAAAACACCTGAAGTTCATTGGGTGCTTACAACGAAAAGACTCTACCGGTGGAACGTAGTTTCACTACGAGACCTGGCAGAGTCTGCTTACTTAAGATATTGAACCGCCGTATACGGAACCGTACGTACGGTGGTGTGAGAGGACGATAAATGAATGAATCATTTATCTCCTACTCGATTTGATTGTCTTGTCTTACAAGCTTGCCAAGTGGTCCAACGTACCGACCATGTTTGCAACAAAGCCGTACTCGTTGTCGTACCAAGCAACAGTTTTCACCAATTGGCCATCTGTTCCTTCGATAACTTTTGTTTGAGTGGCATCGAAGATGGATCCTGCCGGCACACCGATAACGTCTGAAGACACAATTTCGTCTTCAGTGTACAAGAAGGCATCGTTTGAAGCTTCTTTCATCGCTGCGTTGACTTCTTCCACTGTCACTTTTTTGTCCAAGTTGGAATACAACTCAGTCATGGAACCAGTGATTGTCGGGATACGCACCGCAGTTCCGTCGATTTTTCCTTCCAATTCTGGAATAACTTTACTTACCGCTTTAGCCGCACCAGTAGATGCTGGAATGGCGTTTTGCGCTCCTGCACGGTTTTTACGTCCGCCCGGAGAGTCCTGCAAAGCTTGAGTTGCCGTGTAGGCGTGAATTGTGGACATCAACGCACGGTTGATTCCATATTTCTGTTGCAAGACGTTCGCCATTGGCACCAAGCAGTTTGTCGTACAAGAAGCTGCAGAGACAATCTTGTCGTCAGCATTCAAATCGTTGTGGTTTACACCATATACGATTGTTTTCGTGTTGTCGACTTCTGCGCCGGCTGCTTTAACTGGAGCGGAAATCAAGACACGTTTCGCACCTGCATCCAAGTGTGCTTGAGATTTTTTCGCGGAAGTGTAGAATCCAGTACATTCCAAAACGATGTCGATTCCCAAGTCTCCCCAAGGCAAGTTGCTGGCGTCTTTTTCCTCAAACGCTTTGATTTCTTTTCCGTTGACGATGATGGCGTCGTTTCCGACCTCAACATCGTACGGGAAACGTCCTTGTGCTGTGTCATACTTCAGCAAGTACACCAAGTCTTCGTTGTCTGTCAAGTCGTTGATGGCCACTACTTCTAACTCTGTGTCCATTTCCAGCATACGACGCAAAGCCAAACGCCCAATACGTCCAAAACCATTAATTGCTACTTTTTTCGCCATGAATCAATTCCTCCTTCTTTTATCTATCTATTCGCATGGTAACGCATTTGAGGGTTAAAAACCAAAAATTTGCTTGAGGGGTTTGATTTAGACGAAAAAGCACCATCCCTTATTAGGACTGGTGCTTTCATTTGTTGCTATATATATTTTTTCCCGCTCTAAACTTCCTGCCGCACAATGGTCAGCTCTTCGTTGGTTCCGTTGAGCGGCACATCGGTGACTTCACATGCGTCAACGGACGCGCGCTTCAGCGACTGCATCGCTTCAATCAGAAAGTCCACTTTCGCTTCTTCTCGCTGCAACTCCGCTTCCACGCGTCCGTCTTCCCGATTTTTCACCCATCCGGTCAATTCCAATCTCTGCGCGATGGTGAACAACTCCAGGCGGAACCCCACTTTCTGGACCTTTCCTGAAAACACCACATGCTTTCTGACTGCTGGACTGGTATCAAATGCAGGAATGCGGAGTTTGTTGGCATGCCACTTCACGTATCCGTCTCTCAAATCTTTGAACAGCTTCACCCGTGTTCCTCCTTTTGGACTGCGCACTCTTTTCAATCATTCTACAGATTTTCAATGTAGTTCTTCAAAACATGCACAGCTTGGACACAGTCGCTCAGTTCGCTCCATTCAGCCGGATTGTGGCTGATGCCGTCTTTGCTTTGCACAAACAGCATCGCCATTGGCACACGGCTTCCCACCACTTGACTGTCGTGTCCTGCGCCGCTTGGAAGAGCAAACGGTTGGATGCCGTTTGCGTGAAGTGCTTGTGCCATCCGTTCTTGGCGTTCTTTGGAAACAAGCACCGGTGATGTGATCAACATGTCTTCATGGCTCACTTTCACGCCGTGCTTGTCTGCCGCGTCTTTGCTTAATTGCAAAACCCGTTCCACCACTTCTTCCCGACTGTCTTCATAAATGTCACGAATGTCTACATATAAGGTGACTTTTCCGGGAATGACATTGACCCCGTTTGGTTCGACAAACAATTTTCCAACCGTTGCAACAGCGGAATCATTGATTTGGCGTGGAATGTGGTGCAAGGCAAGAATAAATTCGCTGGCGGCCACCAAAGCGTCCTGTCGGTCATCCATCGGAGTGTTTCCTGCGTGTCCCGCTTTCCCTTCAAAAGTGAAATGCAGCCAATGCGGCCCCGCGATTCCTGTGACCACCCCGCATGGGAGACCGGCTTTTTCCAGACGTTTCCCTTGTTCGATGTGGACTTCGACGAAGCTGTCAATCTCTTTTACATCCCGTTTGGCGGAAACATAACTATCTACACTCAAACCAACGTCTTCGAGCACTTCTTCAAACCACATCCCATTGGCATCGCGGCGTGTTTTCTTGGCTTCCAAATCAACCTGTCCCATCATGGCTTCACTGCCGCTCAACCCTTCTTGGAAACGCGAGCCTTCTTCGTCCGTGAAAACAACCACTTCATACGGCTTCTCCGGTTGATAGCCGGTTGCTTTCCATGCTTCCGCCACTTCCAATGCCGCCAGCACACCCAACGTCCCGTCAAAGTGACCGCCGTTCGGCACGGTATCCACGTGCGATCCGCTCAACACAGCCGGCAGATCGGGATTTGTTCCTTCCAAACGACCGAACACATTCCCGGCACCGTCCATCCGCACCTGCATCCCGGCTTCTTCCATCCACTGCATGACCAGTTCTTTCGCGGCTTTTTCTTCATGTGAAAAACCTGGGCGGTTGGATCCGTTGTCTGCTGTGCGTCCAATCTCGGACAAAATGTCCAACCGTTCGGCCAACCGCTTGCCGGATATACCATCTTTGTCCAATTGTGCGTCGTACCGTTCCAGTAATCGTTCTTTCAATTTTAAAGTGTCTTCCATTCCCCTCATCTCCCCATGATGTGCTTTTTTTTCAGTTTATCATTTACATGCTGCTCACTTCCATCTCTTTCTTGCAATGCAAACATAAAAACACAACCCCGCCTCGTTGCTGTCCAGACGGGCAACAAAAGGCAAGGCTGTGTGAATGAAAACGCCGTGCGGTCTATTCGCTTTCGACCGAAGCCCGGCTCAAATCAAATTCGTTTCCTACTGACCGGAAGAGGATTCCTTTGACAGCTGGATTGCGCAGCTGTGATTCTGCTTCCTGGTATAGAGGAATAAAGGCGTAATCTTCTTCAAGAATGTCGTGCGCATCCTGCAAGTTCTCCCAACGCGCTTCTTCATTGTTGGCATTTGTGGACTTGGCAGATTCAATCAATGCGTCAAATTCCTCGTTCGCGTAGCCTCCTTCGTTATAAGGCGACTCGCTGTACATCAAGTCCATGAAGTTGGAGGCGTCCGCAAAGTCGGCTCCCCATCCTGTCTGAAGCAAGTCAAACTCGTCCGCATCCGCCAGAGCCAAACGGTTTTTCTTCGGTACGTTCCGCAATTCCACTGTGACTCCCGGCAGGTTGTTTTGGATTTGCCCTTGAATGTATTGACTGATGGTTTTGTTTTTCTCATCGTCGTCTCCGACCAGCGACAACGTGATGGCGCCCACTCCCAGTTCCGCTTTGGCTTCGTCCCACAACTGTTGTGCGCGTTCCACATCGTATTCCAGGAAATCGCCCGCTTCTTCCGCGAAGTCGGTGCCGTCCACCGGGCTGCTGACGAAGTCTTCCGGCAAGAAACCCCCGATTTCAGTCGATCCGTCTCCTAAGATGGTATTGACCAAATCTTCGGTATTGATGACCAATCCCAATGCTTCTCTCAGTTTGTCGTTTTGCAAGTATTCGTTGTCCCAATTGAATTCCACGTAAGCGGTCCGTGCTTTTGGCTGGACCACCAGATGTTCATTATCGGCGTACTGCTTGACCAGCTGGCCTGTCAGGTGCGCATTATCCACCTGGCCGCTTTCAAACAAGTTCAAGGCTGTAGAGGTTTCTTTGATCACTTGGACGTTCACTTCATCCAACTGTACCTCATCCGCGGCGTAATAGTTCTCGTTCTTCACCAAGTCCCATGTCAAACCTGTGCCGTCCCAGTTTTCCAATGTGAACGGACCGTTTGCCAAGACTGTGTCGCTGGAGGTTCCGTAACGGTCTCCCTGTTCTTCCACAAATTCTTGGTTTTGCGGGAAGAAAGGTGAGAAAGCAAGCAAGTATTCAAAGTAAGGGGTTGGTTGAGACAATTGGAAGGTAATTTCATAGTCTCCATTAGCCGTGACGCCCAATTCAGACGGTTCTTTTTCTCCGGCCATGATTTCAGGTGCATTGACGATTGTTTCCGTCAAATAGCTGTACGCCGCACCAGTATCCGGATTGACCAGTTTCTGCATCGCAAAGACGAAGTCATGCGCAGTGACAGGCGTGCCGTTGGACCATTGCGCGTCTTCGCGCAGACGGTATGTATAAGTCAAGCCGTCTTCTGAAATCGTTCCTTCTTCCGCGGCGATGGCAGGGACCGGTTTGCCGTCTGCATCAATCCGCAGCAATCCTTCAATGATGTGCCCGCCATAGTTGGCGCTGTTGATGTCCGTCATCAATGCCGTGTCCAACGTTGCCAATTCTGTAGGGGCCGTATAGCGGACGACTTGTTCCGCCGCCTCCGCTGCGCTGCCGGATGGAGCGGCCGCATCCCCTTCATTTCCGCACGCTGCCAACAGCACCGCTGTACTGAGCAACCCAACCAACACTTTTGTTTTCCTCATAATACTACCCCTTTTTCTAATGATTATTTAATATTTTTCTTATCATAACACAATGAGACAAAAAAAGAACCCGCTATTTCATAAAATAGCAGGTTCTTTTCAACTTTTTTCTTAGGCATGAGCCATCGAATATTTTTCCAGCTTTTCTTGCAGTTTTGGCACATCGGACTCGCGGCACAGCACAAAGTGGCCGGGTGCGATTTCCCGCATTTTTTCTTCTTCACCGTTGTCTTCACGCGGTGTGTACGTGAATCTCTTCCGGTTGCGCTCGTATTCCGGATCCGGCAACGGAATCGCGGAAAGCAAGCTTTCTGTGTATGGGTGCAACGGACGGTTATAGACATCTTCCGCCGGCGCCAATTCCACAATTTTTCCGAAATACATGACGGCGATGCGGTCGCTGATGTATTTGACCATGGACAAGTCGTGTGCGATGAACAAGTACGTCAAGTTTTGCTCTTTCTGCAATTCCATCAGCAAGTTGACGACCTGTGCTTGAATCGACACGTCCAATGCGGAGATTGGTTCGTCCGCAATGATCATTTTCGGGTTCACCGCCAACGCCCGGGCAATCCCGATCCGTTGACGCTGTCCGCCGGAAAACTCGTGCGGGTAACGGGACGCATGGTCTTTGTTCAATCCAACCAAGCTGAGCAATTCTTCCACGCGCTGGTCCACTTCTTCTTCACTGTTGGCCAATCCATGGATGTTGATGCCTTCTGCGATAATGTCGCGTACTTTCATCCGCGGGTTCAACGACGCATACGGGTCTTGGAAAATCATCTGCATGTTTTTCCGAAATTCCAATTGAGCTTTACGGCCGTGGAGGTCATGGACTCTTGTGCCGTCAAAAAGGATTTCCCCGTCTGTCGGGTCATACAAGCGGATGATAGTGCGTCCGGTGGTTGTTTTCCCACAACCGGATTCCCCTACCAAGCCCAATGTTTCTCCTTCATAGATGTCAAAGGAAACATCGTCTATGGCTTTAACTTCGTTGTCGCTTCCGACGTTGAAGTATTGTTTCAAGTTTTTGACTTCTAATATTTTTTTTCGGTTTTTAGAGGATGCTTCCATGGTAGACCGTTTCTCCTTCCTTGTCTTTTCTTGTGGCGATTTCATCCGGAGAAAGTTCTGAATCAGTCTGACGCAGGTGGTCTTCCGCGTCCTGGCTGCTCATTTCTTTCAATCCTTCAGAAGGCTGTACGTCCAGCACTCTCGCTCTGTATCCTTTTTGACGTTCCACGATACCGGCAGGCGGCGTCACTTCCGGAGCATCCGGATGCAGCAGCCAAGTGGCGGCGTAGTGGGTGTCGGATACTTTGAAGAAAGGCGGTTCTTCCATCGTATCAATCTTCATGGCGTATTCGCTGCGGGGAGCGAACGCGTCCCCTTTAGGCGGGTTCAACAAGTCCGGAGGCGTTCCTGGAATGGCGTACAACTCGCCTTCCGTTTCCAATGTCGGCATCGAACTCAACAAGCCCCATGTGTACGGATGCTGCGGGTTGTAGAAGACCTCATCAACGGACCCTACTTCCACGATTTTACCGGCGTACATAACTGCAACACGGTCAGCCACGTTTGCCACCACGCCCAAGTCGTGGGTGATGAAGATGATGGACGTTTTGATTTTTTTCTGCAATTCTTTCATCAATTCCAAAATTTGCGCTTGGATCGTTACGTCGAGTGCAGTGGTTGGTTCATCGGCGATCAAAATGTCCGGGTTACATCCCAGGGCAATCGCGATGACAATCCGCTGGCGCTGTCCGCCGGAGAATTGGTGCGGGAATTGATCCATCCGTTTTTTCGGGTTGGGGATTCCCACCAATCCCAACAGTTCCTCTGCACGCTCGTACGCTTCTTTTTTGCTGACGTTTTGGTGTTTGAGAATCGGTTCAGCAATTTGTTTGCCGATCTTTTGCGTCGGGTTCAAAGACGTCATCGGGTCCTGGAAGATCATGGCAATTTCTGAGCCTCGGATACTGCGCATTTCTTTTTCAGATTTTTTTACGATGTCTTCCCCTTTGAAGAGGATTTCGCCTTTTTCGATGTTGGCATTGTTGGCCAACAACCGCATGATGCTGCGGCTGGTGACGGATTTTCCTGATCCGGATTCTCCCACGATGGCCAACGTCTCGCCTGGTTTCAAATTAAAGTTTACACCACGGATCGCCTGCACTTTGCCTGCATACGTATCAAATGAGATGTTCAGGTCTTTTACTTCTAAAATGTTTTCCATCAGGTTCTCCTCCTAGTCTCTCATTTTCGGGTCAAACGCGTCACGCATGCCGTCAGCCAGCAAGTTGAAGCTGACCATGATGACACTCATAATGCCTGCCGGATACCACATCAAGTGCGGCAGGAAGCGGAACGTCTTGTACCCGTCGTTGATCAATGTCCCCAACGATGCGTTCGGTGCCGGAATTCCGATTCCGATAAAGCTCAAGAACGCTTCAAAGAAAATAGCGGATGGGATAGAGAACATGACTTGGATGATGACCACCCCAAGCAAGTTCGGCAAGATGTGCCGGTATGCGATATTCAATGAAGACTGTCCAAGCGTTTTAGCTGCTAAAATGTATTCTTGGTTTTTCACTTTCAATGTTTGTGCACGGACGATACGGGCCATGGAAATCCATTCCGTCAACGCCAATGCCACGATGATGGAGCCGATACCCGGATCCAATACCAACAGCATCAAAATCACGACAACCAAGTTCGGGACACCGGAAAGAACTTCCAGGATCCGCTGCATCACGTTGTCGACTTTTCCGCCGACCCAGCCTGAAATCAAGCCATATGTGACACCGATTGTCAAGTTCAACAAAGCTGCGACAAATGCGATAATCAAGGAAACACGGGTTCCGTACAAGATACGGGAAAGCAAGTCCCGTCCCAAGCTGTCGGTTCCGAGGTAGTAGTACGCGTCGGAAGCCCCTTCCATTTCGTATTTATCGAAACGGGTGCCGTTTTGGTCAATCGTTCCGTTGAAACCGTTGATGTCCACTCCCGGAATTCGAGGTGGGAGGTTGGCGTGTTCTACGGTTTGGGTGTTCGGGTTGTGCGGCGCGATCACCGGCGCCAAGAAGCTGATTGCCGTAATCAAAATCAACAACACCAAACTGACCATAGCCACTTTGTTTTTCTTCAACCGGCGCCAAGAGTCCTGCATGAAACTCAAAGACGGCGCGGAAATCTTTTCCTTGTCCTGCATCTCTGCCGTTCCAGCCGGTTCGAACATATCCGGCGTTGCGTCAAAAAGCGGCTGTTCGTTCAGATTGCTTTCTTTCATCATATGCTTATGCCTCCCCTTCAGTTGCTACACGGATGCGAGGGTCGATGATGCCGTACAAGACGTCCACCAACAAAATAACGGAAACCAACAACAGTGAGTAAAGCATCGTGACACCCATGATGGTTGGGTAGTCATTCGTCATGATGGATTTTACAAACTGTTCTCCGATTCCCGGGATGGCGAAGATGCTTTCCACAACCATCGAACCGGTCATCAATCCGACAGTCATCGGACCAAGAATGGTCACAAGCGGAATCAAGACGTTCCGCAGTCCATGTTTGAATGCGACTTCCCATTTGCCCAAACCTTTAGCACGTGCCAGTTCCACATAATCACTGCTTAACACGTCCACCATTTCGGTTCGGGTAAACCGGGCCGAATCCGCCATTGGTGAAATCGCCAAGGCGATGGACGGCAGGATGGACGAAGCAAACCCGGTCCACAAAGCGATTGGAAGAACGTTGAACCAAACACCGAAGACCAGCTGCAGCAAGACCGCAAATACAAAGTTTGGAATCGAACGGCCGATGATGGCAGCAAACGTGGCGGATGAATCCACCCAAGTTCCCTGCTTCATGGCGGCGATGATTCCCAACACAATTCCCACCAGTGTTCCGACGACAACGGCTTGGATTCCGATTTGAGCGGACGGCCCGATTCTGGACGCAATCAATTCCGTCACCGGTGTGTTGTTGAATTGGAAGGATACTCCCAAATCTCCTGTGACAAGACCGAATAAGTAAATGCCGTATTGAACCAGGATCGGTTTATTCAGCCCGTACTTTTCGTTCATGATGTGGATCTGTTCAGGCGACAATTTGTCCTGGTTGCTGTACGGTGTCCCCGGAAGCAGCTTCATCAGGAAAAACGTGATCGTCGCAATCAGGAACAATGTCATCAACATATAAAAAACACGTTTCCCAATGAACTTAGCGTAGTTCTTCATACCTTTTTTCCTCCTAAAAACCTCATTATATTTCAATAAATAGGGATGAATGCATCAAAGAAAAAATTCCAAAAGAAATTGTAATTGCGTGTTCTTTTCGGTACATTAAATAGTAATGAACTTCAAAGAAGGGATATTGACACACATGAAATTCACCAAACGTAATCTTATTATCGCAGGCGTCCTTATTCTTATTCCTGTTCTTTTTCAATTTCTCCAATACCAGACCTTGGATTGGACTGAATTGTCCAATACGTTGTTCCTTATCTCGCTGCCCTTATTAGTCGTCGGCCTGTTTGGATGGGTCTTCTCAAGTGGGACATTCGACTTTTTTCATTACAGTATGCGAAAAACAACGAAATTGAAAAAAAAGAAAAATGAAGAAGACGATGCAGAAAAAGAATTGAACCCTCATGCGTTGTCCACTGCCGTTGGAAAAAGCTACCAATCCGTATTGACGATCGGAGCGCTTGTTTTCCTTGCCAGCGTTCTGTGTTTGTGGGATTACTTCTTACAATGAATAAAGCAATCACCAGCTCCCTGGTGATTGCTTTATTTTGTTTTCAACTGCCTCTTATTTTTCTACGTAAGCCCATTTGTAAGAATAATCTGCTCCTACCAAGTGCTCTCCGAGGTCTTGCACATAGTCTTTCTGCAAAACAGCATTTGCGCGTTGGTAGATAGGTGCCAATGCTGCGTCTTCCAACATGATTTGTTCTGCTTCCAACAAGTTGTCCCAACGTGCGTTCAAGTCGCCTACTTCTGTACGAGCTTCTGAAATCAAAGCATCGTATTCTTCATTGGCGTATCCTGATTTGTTGTGCCCGTTAGTGGATTCTTTCAACTCCAAGAAGTTGATTGGGTCAGCGTAGTCAGCGCCCCAACCGGACATGACCATGTCGTAGTCGCCGGAGTCAGTGATTTCCAAACGAACTTTGAATGGAACGTTACGCAAGGAAACGGTCAAACCTGGCAAGTTCTTTTGCAATTGGTCTTGCAAGTATTCAGAAGAACGTTTTGCGTTTTCTGTGTCATCGGAAACCAATTCCAACTCAACGGAGTCCACTCCCAATTCTTCCAATCCTTTTTCCCAGTGTTCTTGTGCTGCTTCTGGGTCATATGTGGACAAGTCGCCGTTTTGTTCACGGAAATCTTCTCCAGTTTCAGGATCGCGTGCAAGTCCTTCCGGTACCAATCCGTTTGCCGGAATCGAACCGTTCTGCAAGACAACGTCCGCGTAGGCCTGTTTGTCAAAGGCCATGGAGATGGCTTTGCGGATGTTCTCGTTTGCCAATGGGCTGTTTCCTTTTTCTTGACCGAAGTCCAAGTAGAACACGGAAGAAGTCGGCATTGTGTGCATTTCAGGGTCACCGGTTCTTTGAAGTACGTACTCTCCAGTCAATACCATCCGGTCGATTGCGCCTGTGTCGTACAAGTTCATCGCTGTGGATGTTTCTTTCACCACGTCCACGTTGATTTGGTCCAAGTTGACTGTTTCTGCATCCCAGTAATCTTCGTTCTTCGTGTAGGTCCAAGACGTTCCTGCCGCATCCCAGTCTTCCAAGACGAACGGTCCGTTGTAGACCAAGTCTTCGCTGGAAAGTGCGTATTCGTCGCCTTGTTCTTCCACGAATGCTTCGTTTTGCGGGAAGTACATCGCCAAAGTGGTCAAATCTTTGAAGTAAGGAACAGCTGTCGCCAACTGAACTTCCAATGTTTTGTCGTCCAACGCTTTAACGCCCAGTTCTTCTGGAGATTTTTCTCCAGCGATGATTTCAGCTGCGTTCGCAATGACGCCTTCCATCATGTAAGAATATGGAGCGGCTGTGGCTGGATCAACCAATTTTTGCCATGCATAGACAAAGTCGTGGGCAGTGACCGGGTCACCGTTCGACCAATTTGCATCTTCACGGATTTTGAAGGTGTATGTAAGGCCGTCTTCACTTACAGTTGGTTCTTCAGCTGCCATACCCAATTCCAAGGAGCCATCAAGTGTTTGGCGGTACAATCCTTCGTTTACGTTGGTCAATACTGTGAATGCAACAGTGTCAGTCGCCTGCGTGGAATCCATTGTAGGAATCTCTGCGCTCTCCACCAAGTTCAAAACTTGTTCCCCAGAAGGTGCGCCTGTTCCGCTTGAAGTGTCGGATTGTGTTACACCAGCATCATCTGAGCCTCCGCCACATGCGGCCAACGCAAATGTGGAACCTAGCAATAAATAAAGCAATGAACTTTTCGCTTTCATAATTTTCCCCCCATTTATTTAATTAAAAACTAAAATTGTTTTAATTCAGTATAAAACCCCTTAATATTAAAATCAAGTTAAGATTCAAATTTTATACGCATTAATTGCACGAATCTTATTGTTAACGCTTTCTTTCTGGTTTAAAATTCTACTTGTTTGGGAATATATTCATTTAAACTTGTTTTTTCTTTTCTTTTGTTCCCTTCTTCTCATTCTAAATTAACTAAACGGACATTCAATTTAATATAAGATTTCACCATATGAGCGAAAAAACCAAAAATGGACGTCAAGCATAGGGGGGACTACTTCACGCTTTGCTTGAAACAGGTTGCTTGCAATGTCGACTCGCTATTTGAATTTTTTTGAATTTGCACTGCTTCGCGTTTCGATGTCGACTCCCCTCTTTTTTCTCGGTGAGTCAACATTGCTTTGCGTTTGAATGGCGACTTAAGACAAATTTTTCCCCAGTCGACATCCAAATGAAAAAAGCAGAAGAACTCCACACAAAAAGCCCTCAAGAATGACTCGCAAAAGTCACTCTTGGGGGCTTCTTCTCGTTATTTCACGCTGCGGGCAAGAAACATGGAGGCATCCTGCTTCATGAAAATCTTTTCGCCATGGTGGAAGGTGTGAATTTCAGTCGATGCAAATCCGGCTTCCTTGAGTTTTTCTTTCAGGTCCTCGTGTGCAAAGCCATTGTGCACTTTTGGATGGCTGATATTTTCATTTTTATCAAAATCCACAATCCACAGTTCGCCACCGTCATTCAAAACGGAGAACAAGTTCTGTAAAATCTTCTCGGTATCCGGAATGTGCAGCAGGACCAGCGACATGAACACGATGTCCGCCTTCACATCCGGCACTTCCTGTGTAAAGTCGGCGTTTAACACTTGGGCGTTGCTTATTCCACTTTGAGCGATTTTCGCTTTGGCTACCTCGAGCATTTGACCCGCTGAATCCACCAACAACACCGATTGTACGAAATCCGCCAGTTCCAGGCTAATCAAACCCGTGCCGCTTCCATAATCCAACAGGGTTTTGTCTTTGCTGTTTTGAAGTCTGGGTTTCACTTCTTCCAAGATGACGTTCGCCAGCTCTATGCGTTCTTGCGTGTCGTACCGCTTGGCCATCTGTTCAAATACATTGTTTTCCATTTCGTTCTCCAATCATTGTTGTGTTCGTAAAATCTTTTCCATTGTTTTCCCTTTAGCCAGTTCATCAATCACTTTGTCCAAGTAGCGGATTTCCTGCATCGTCGGCTCCTCAATTTCTTCCACCCGCACACCACAGACAACGCCTTTGATCAAGCGCCGTGAAGGATTCAACTCAGGCGCTTCTTCAAAGAAGGCCTCCAAATCGGTTTGGTTTTCCAACTGCGTTTCGAGCGTTTCCTGACTGTAGCCGGTCAGCCACCGGATGATTTCATCGACTTCTTCTTTTGTCCGGCCTTTTTTCTCTGCTTTGGCGATATACAAAGGGTATACTTTCGCCATCGGCATCGTATAAATTTTAGGTTTTGCCATACCGGTTTCTCTTTTCCTCTTACTCTGTCCCGCCATCCGGGAATACTTTTTCAAACTCTTCATACACCATCAATGCGTCTTCGTTGAAGGGAATGCCCGCTTCTTGATAAAAGGTTTCGAAAAATTCAATATGAACATCCCGCCAGTAAGCGAGTGTCCGGTCCCCTTCTCCTTCCTTGTAAGCATGGCGTTCGGAAGCTTCACTGAATGGTTGGACATAAACTTTTGTCGTGCGGATAATGCACACCGCTTGATCTTGGCCGTCTAAGATGACGCTGAAGTCTCCTTCTTTCGGTACGGGTTCTCCTTCTGCTTCATACAATGCATATCCGGAAGTTGTGGCGGTCTTTATCCCCTTCAAAGTCAAATCCGCCAGTTTGTCCTCGGCTGCGCCGTAACTCCAAGCTTCGTATGTTTCTTCTTTATAGTCTGGATATTTCTTGGTAAACCTCTTCCATAATTCATCGGCTTTCATTGTGGTGGCCCCGCCTTCAATTTTTATTATAGATATTGTCGTTCAATCATTGTTTGTACTCATACTGGGAAAAGTACTTTTCTTGTTTATGTAAATCTTGAAAAAGCAAGAAGCATAAAAAATATGCCGCCTAAAATGCCTACCCAATTTCTCATTTTCTTTCCTTCATAAAAACTGATGCTGCTTTCAACTGTCGTAATAAAAGCCAAAAAAATTAGAAGAAAATGTAGAAGATCCAAGTAAGCTTCTCCCTGAACAAATCTCTCCCCGAAGAATATACTGGCGAAAGCAGCGATTAAAGTCATGATTTTGAACCGCTTAAACGCAACCATCTTTGTTCCACCCCTTCGATTAAGATAAAACTCACAGCACCACGCTTCCGATTATATCGAGCGTCGTTTCTATTTGTTTCTTCATGGCATAAGAATTTCTTTTACCCCTATTCCCACTTCTCTCATTTAATCACCACAACCTGCTCATCATTTTCCCTTCGCAAAACAGAACGTATGTTCGTATAATGAAGAAGAGGTGACCCGCATGAAGTTGTTATCCAAAATCCACAGCAAGCAAAACATCCACATTGCTTCGTTGTTGACAAGAAAAGGGGTGTCGGAGTATTTTCTCTATGAAGAAAACTACGTCACGCATTCCCGGGCGTTTGAAGTGTGGTGGTATGAATACAGAGGAAAAAACCACTTCCTGTTCAAACACCGCTACCACCCCTACTACTTGTTTTTCATCCAGTTGGACGAAAATGAGATTTTCACATTGAAAGACTTCGATTATTATTTGGATTATGGCACGTTTAAGAAAGGAGGCGTGTGGCAGCTCGAGGACATTCCTGAAGAAGAACTCACATAACATTGGCATTTCCTTTATACCCATTCTATCCTTTAAAAAGGAAAAATGGGGCATTGAAATCGGATTTAACAAAATTGTTTCTTAAAGGAGCCCTTTAGAATGTCCAACACCAATAAAATGATCGGTCACTTTGAAGACAAACCTGCCACCCAGCTGTTTTACGAACAAGTAGATGACGGGGTCTCCCATCTGCCTGGAGGGAAAAAAGAGGTGCATGCCCAAGCCAGTTATGCCGTCAAAAGAAAGTTTTTATGGATGTGGGCCTACGAACAGACTGCGGACGGCACGCTTTATTTGACCGTTCTGCTGGACGAAAAATGGAACCATCCGCAGCTGCATTCCATCACTCAGGTCAGCGCCAACCGCTGGAATCACCATGTCGTGATTAAAGACTTGGAATCTGCTCAAAGCGAGTGGCTGAAAGAATTGCTTCAAAAAGGGTACTTGTTCGCGAAGAAATAAAGACAAAATCGCTCCCCATAAAAAGATGTGGGGAGCTTTTTGAGAAGAAAATTACTTGTTATTTCAATTCAACTTGTTTCGTAAGATATTGTCGGATTAGCTGGAGGTAAAAAATTCCTCCTACTGCTAAAATCAATGCCGATAAATAATAGACAAAAGAGATGGATGTCTGATCTGCAAAAAAACCCACCACCAAACTGGCCACACCCATCAATGGTGTTAACAGACTACCTTCCGCCGCATATAACACCGGCAGCTTTTCTTTAGGGGCAACTTCTTGGAACATCGTCAATAAAGGGATGTTTTTTAATTGAGTCCCCACTCCAACCAGCAATGAACTGAAGAGCGCTATGCTACTGAGATTCGTATACCCAAATAAAAAAGTAGCGCTTGCTGTCAAACCCACTCCAAGCAAAAGAATCGAGGACAAGTTTTTCTGTACCCATTCAGTGTGACGATACATGAACAAACTAATACAAATCATCCCAGCGAAGAACGCTGCGTTAATCAGCCCCCACCAGATCGGGGGTTCTCTCAAAGATTCTGCGACATATATAAGCAAAATGGATGAGTTCCATACCGGCGCGGCGATGGTTTCCAAACTGTCTATTATCAAGTATTTCCTCAGATGCGTTTCCTTGAGAAAGAGGGAAATTCCTTCTGTGGCCTGAGAAAATTTGGAAGTCTGTTCCACCTTCTCAGGAAAAGTGACTTTCCGTAAGGACGTAAATGCGATGGTTGCGACAATGTACAACCCAAAAGAAATAAAGATGATTTCTTTTGATGAAAACCACAACAAAAGAGAGCCGCCAATCACCCAGTTTCCTACCTGCATCACTTCATCTATCGATTCCGCGAGACTATTGGCTTTCATTAACTCTTCCTCTTCTACATAATACGGTATCAAACTTTGTTTGATTGGACCGGCAAATCCGTCCAGAAAAGAAACACTTACAAAGAATACAAAAATCACCCAATAAACAAGCTCGACGGTTAAGCTTAGATAGGCCCATATTGAAAACAATAGAATAGTCTTCATCCCCTGTGTTCCAGTCAGGACACGATTAAGATGTACCTTATCTAAAACTAGTGGTGTCAAGATACCTGAAGTGAAAATCGCCATCGCCATGGTAAAAGTAATGGTAGAAGTATAAAAAGCAGAGCCAGTCGCATTGTATATGAGACTGATAATGGCGATGGAATAAAACACATCCCCTAGGTTTGCAGCTGTTTGGCCTACCAATAGATACATAAATTGTTTATTTTTCAGCAAGTTTATTCCTCCATTATTTTAAAAATCTAGATAATGGAGTGAGTTACGAGTTGATTTGGCATGCAAATGCTCCTTTCATATGGAGATAGAAAATAAAGAGAGATATCGACCATCCTGATCAAAAGTAAACAAACAATCATCTACCTCAACGCAAAAAAGTCGTAGAAATTGATAAGGTTTCGAGTGCGTCTTTAAGAAAGTTTTTATCTTTTGTTTGTTCAGCTATTTCCAAAACTATAAAACTGATTCTAAGTGAACCTTAGAACAACCCATGAATTTGTTCTTCCATTATTAATATATGAACTGTAAAACTAGGAGAAAGCGTAGGGGTAAGTGTAAACACATGTCATACTCGGACTTTAAACACTTTTCTTTTCATATCCATCTTTCCTTTCTAATGCAGTTATTTTTCTATATTGTCTATAAATATTAATTGGTAGGAAAACCATTAAAAATCCTATCCAATAGGCAATTTCAATATATTCAGATAGAAACACTCCTAGAAAAAAGGCGATTAAGAAAATAAATCCATATGTATTATGCTCTATTTCTCTTTCTATTCCTTTCGGTCGCTTAAAGTAATAACGTAAAATCTTTTTCATTGACATCCCTTTCACAATGAGTTTCCTGTTTTTTAAAATCCATTTCTCGAAAGTGCGTTTTGGCGTTTATAAGGTGCCTAATCTTAACTAAGTGAAGAACGTTTTTTAAAAAACGTTCTCTACTTTTTGTTCTTTCTTAATAGAGATAGTATCATGTATTTAATATAGAGACTTGAAAATTGTCATATTATATAATTTTTGAAAAAGAGGGTGAATGAATGAAGCATTTCGGAGCTACTTTTCGGATTCTGCGGAAAGAGAGAGGATTTACACTTAAGACAATGTCTGAAGGAATTATTTCTTTTTCTTATCTCAGCAAGTTTGAAAAGGGTGAATCAGATATAACTTTAGAAAATTTGATTCGATTAATTGAACGATTAAATATGACTCTGGATGAGTTTCTGTTTTTTAGTCAAATCAGAACAAATCATTACGTTGAATTATTTCGAAAAATTTCCTCAGCGTATACAAAAAATGACCAGCCAACACTCCAACGTTATTTAAACAACGAGCAAGGATTATACTGTCAAACTGGAGTCATTTACCATAGATGCAACGCCATTATGATTGCATCAATTATACAAGATATCGATGAGAGTTTCTCAGTTCTTCAAAGCGAAATAGATTTTTTAGTTGACTATATTATTAAGTGCTCTTTTTGGACTACATATGAAGTGAGTTTATTAGGGAATACACTCACCTTTTTCTCGGAAGACTTATTGTCTATATTATTGAGCGAAGTGAAAAAAAGACTTAAAGAGTACAAAGTGTCGAACAGAAATGTACGAGACTTAATTTCTCTAATAGAAAATGCATGCATCATCTTTTTGAGAAGAGGGAAAATTAAAGAAGCTCAGTCATTATCCAATTTTTTAGACTCCTATCTGGAACCTTTCCATTTTTTCGAAAAAACCCGAAAGCTTTTTATCGATGGAATTATTTTTATATGCAAAGGAGAGATAATTGAAGGTATAGAAAAAGCAGAGCAAGCGATAAACATCATGTATACAATGGATAAAACTTTTGCTAGTGATCACGAGATGGAACTGAGATACTTTTTGAAGTAATTGAAGCAAGTTTATTATTTTTGGAAAACCGTCTAATAGGTAACTTAGCTGTCAGTTCTTTTACATACCTGTTTGAATAGGTTTATAAAACAACAGATTTTAGAATTCAATTCATTTTTGATTAAATCTTAGCTGCTTCTTTCTGCTTCATATACATAAAAAAGAAAACTTCAGCTAACTTTTAATATACTCCCTCTAAAGTAGACACTAAAAAGTAAACAGCTTCAGAGGGAGTTTTTTACGTTCCAATCACAAACCCACTACTGAAGAACCAGAAAGAAATATCTTGTTATATACTAAAGAAGAAAAGTCCTTTATACCAACTGTCCTACAGGACACAAAATAGTTTGTTATTTTCCTGTCTACTTTAAGAGGGAGGCCGTTTAATTTTCACTAAACCAGTCTTTTGCTAACGCTCCAGTTAATCAGCCATTGAACTGTCCACCGTTTCTTGTTCAACTGCTCCACTCCCTTAATTATTCAGCATTTTTATCATCTTCTTGTTTGTTTCAGCTCTTGTATACGCTTAAAATTTTCACTACCACTTCTTTAGGTATAACAGTCATAGAATGTAATTCATCCAAATCTACCCACACTGGTAAATACGTTCCCCGGTTTCTCTTCGAGTTTGTGTACTCCTCTCCTGTTTATGGCAATATAGAAATACAGAAGATTGCAATGAATAAGTACATAGTCTGGCAATAAAAAAAGGCCTTGTTAGCCTCCCAATAATCCTCTAAAGTTTAAGTTACGACGCTTAACTTGGAGGTAGAAAAGGATGCTAACAATGACCGACATTAATACTATCAAAAATCTGCGAAATAATCACGATAAATCGATCAATGAAATTGCCGATACGCTAGATATCAATTGGCGGACAGCTAAAAAGTATGCAGATAATGCCTTCCTTCCTGAAGAAAAGGTAACGAAAAAATCAGGGATGATGTACGATGAAAAATGGGGAGACATCGTCTCCT
>NZ_KE386924.1:11645-18975 GCF_000429585.1 Atopococcus tabaci DSM 17538 | reverse complement strand
CCATTAAAGCGGTACGCGAGCTGGGTTCAGAACGTCGTGAGACAGTTCGGTCCCTATCCGTCGCGGGCGTTGGAAATTTGAGAGGAGCTGTCCTTAGTACGAGAGGACCGGGATGGACACACCGCTGGTGTACCAGTTGTCAAGCCATTGGCATCGCTGGGTAGCTATGTGTGGCAGGGATAAACGCTGAAAGCATCTAAGCGTGAAGCCCCCCTCGAGATGAGATTTCCCATCACTTTAAGTGAGTAAGACCCCTGAGAGATGATCAGGTTGATAGGCTGGAAGTGGAAGCTTAGCGATAAGTGGAGCGGACCAGTACTAATCGGTCGAGGACTTAACCACGAAGTGGTTGAGGGTACGTGTGAAAGGTTTTTGGTTGAGGAGTTCTGTCCGGTTTTGAAGGAATCATCCTTCAAACCAGAATCAATTTGTGCGGCGGCGATGGCGGGAAGGCCACACCTGTTCCCATTCCGAACACAGCCGTTAAGCTTCCCAGCGCCGAGGATAGTGAAGGGTTTCCCTTTGTGAAAGCAGGACGCTGCCGCGCAGATTGGTTTGTTTTTTTGATACGGAGGCTTAGCTCAGTTGGGAGAGCATCTGCCTTACAAGCAGAGGGTCAGCGGTTCGAGCCCGTTAGCCTCCACTCAGCGAGTCATTAGCTCAGTTGGTAGAGCATCTGACTTTTAATCAGAGGGTCGCAGGTTCGAATCCTGCATGACTCATCGCGTTCTTTTTCCCAGCGGACGAAGGGCGCATGAAGAGAGTATGCCGGCTTAGCTCAGTTGGTAGAGCATCTGATTTGTAATCAGAGGGTCGAGGGTTCAAGTCCTTTAGCCGGCACTGTTGCGGAAGTAGTTCAGTGGTAGAACACCACCTTGCCAAGGTGGGGGTCGCGGGTTCGAATCCCGTCTTCCGCTTCTCGCAAAGAATGTCCGAGAATAACTTGGTGATTAAGGCCGGGGTGGCGGAACAGGTAGACGCACAGGACTTAAAATCCTGCGGTGAGTGATCACCGTGCCGGTTCGATTCCGGCCCTCGGCACCATTTGATTTGCACCCTTAGCTCAATTGGATAGAGTACCTGACTACGAATCAGGCGGTTAGAGGTTCGACTCCTCTAGGGTGCGTTGTTTCATTTAATTAACGGGAAGTGGCTCAGCTTGGTAGAGCACCTGGTTTGGGACCAGGGGGTCGCAGGTTCGAATCCTGTCTTCCCGATTTCCATCATAGGTGGGACCTTTAGTTCAACTGATAGAGTGCCTGTTTGTGCAGGAGGACAGCGGCATACGCCGCAACACTTCATTCATCATTGGTTTATTTCACAGGGCGGTGTAGCTCAGCTGGCTAGAGCGTCCGGTTCATACCCGGGAGGTCGGGGGTTCGATTCCCTCCGCCGCTATACCGAATCAATGAGTAATGAAGGACCTTTAGCTCAGTTGGTTAGAGCAGACGGCTCATAACCGTCCGGTCGCAGGTTCGAATCCTGCAAGGTCCACTTTTGGAAATTGAATACTATTATCGCGGGGTGGAGCAGCTGGCAGCTCGTCGGGCTCATAACCCGGAGGTCGCAGGTTCGAATCCTGTCCCCGCAATTGCAACGACATGGTCCCGTAGTGTAGCGGTTATCACGCCTGCCTGTCACGCAGGAGATCGCGGGTTCGATTCCCGTCGGGACCGTCATTATGCGGGTGTAGTTTAGTGGTAAAACCACAGCCTTCCAAGCTGTTGTCGGGAGTTCGATTCTCCTCACCCGCTTAGTACTTAGGGCCTATAGCTCAGCTGGTTAGAGCGCACGCCTGATAAGCGTGAGGTCGGTGGTTCGAGTCCACTTAGGCCCATTGTAAGAGAAAAACACAATTAGTTATGGGGAAGTACTCAAGAGGCTGAAGAGGCGGCCCTGCTAAGGCTGTAGGTCGGCTTATGCCGGCGCGAGGGTTCAAATCCCTCCTTCTCCGTTTTCATTTTTATGCTGGCCCGTTGGTCAAGTGGTTAAGACACCGCCCTTTCACGGCGGTAACACGGGTTCGAATCCCGTACGGGTCATTAGCAGCTTATGGCTGCTACTTTTTTACTGAAAAGTTGAAACATCTGGAGGATTACCCAAGTCCGGCTGAAGGGAACGGTCTTGAAAACCGTCAGGCGTGTAAAAGCGCGCAAGGGTTCGAATCCCTTATCCTCCTTTTACATATATAGGTCCCGTAGTGTAGCGGTTATCACGCCTGCCTGTCACGCAGGAGATCGCGGGTTCGATTCCCGTCGGGACCGTCTTATGCGGGTGTAGTTTAGTGGTAAAACCACAGCCTTCCAAGCTGTTGTCGGGAGTTCGATTCTCCTCACCCGCTTCGCAAATCAGGAAAGAGCTACGATGGAGTAATCCATTGTAGCTCTTTTGTATTTTAAATAATGAAAAGAGACAAAAACACCCTTGAAAATTGCCGTCGCTCTTGCAATTTCCAAGAATGTATTAAATATGGGTTGAGTGTTATCTGGGAATATAGTGCACAAGCCAGATTACTGTATACAATGTTGAAAAACAGATGAGGAATAGATGAAACGCCATTTTGTTGGATCTTTTAGAAGAACGAGAACCAAAACTGACCAGTGAAATCAGCAAAAAGAGAGCCCACCAGCCAGCCTGCCTGCTCAACACACCAATTCCAATTAATAAGGAAAGCAGAAGTGTGATACGGTTGCGAGGAGATGCGTATGTTTTTAATAAAGAAACACTCGATGGAAAGTGCTTGGTAAGCGCAGGGCTTTCGGTAGTCACCATCTGCTCCCAACGGTTGGCTTCCAGAAGAAACAGTGGGAAAAACATCGGCAAAGACCATAGCAAGAGAGCAGAAGGCAAGAAGGTCAATGATGCATAAAATACAATTGCTTGAATCACCACTCCTTTGAAGAAGGCCAGAATGCTTAACGCCAACAGGGCCATATCATATGCCAAAAACATATACTGAAAATGGACGACAAGAGTATAGATAAGCGGAAAAATAATCATCAAGATGGACCCGTGTAAATAGAAGTAGAGAAGGCACAGAACATTCAACGCTTCCAAAAACAAGTTTAACTTTGGAAAAAAGTTATCCATAGAAGACGCTTGTTTTGTCAGTTGGTTTTCTAGCAATTTATTAATTAACAGGAATGCATATATCACTAAATACGGAATGAATTGAAAAGACGTGAAGCGGGCAGCGTATGCCGCCCCGAATAAAGTTTGCGCAACAGGCAAAAGAAAAGTATGTAAAACAGGGTGATAAAGCCAAAAATTTATTTTTTTTATATGTATCATGTTCAAAATAACCGCTCCTTTGGGAACAACATATCTGGAGTCTATTGTACCATATTCCAAAAGAACAGGAAGAATGACAACAAGCTATAGGGAATTTGGGAATTCTATGGTAAAATGGGTACGGTTTGCAAATGGATTCCCGATAGGATCCGCAAAAGCGGAGAAGCCTTGTAACCGACTATATTAAGGGGGAACAACCTGAATGGAAAGAAAATTATTTACTTCCGAATCTGTCTCGGAAGGACATCCAGATAAATTAGCCGATCAAATCAGCGATGCGATTTTGGATGCGATATTGACAGATGATCCAGATGCACGTGTTGCGTGTGAAACGTTGGTAACAACCGGCTTAGTGATGATTGCTGGAGAAATCAGCACGTCCACATATGTAGATATGCAAAAGATTGCCCGCGATACCATCCGTGAAGTAGGATACACGCGTGCAAAATTTGGTTTCGACGCTGATACATGTGCGGTTCTTGTTTCGATTGATGAACAGTCCGGAGACATCGCCATGGGTGTGGATGATTCCGTTGAGTTCAGAGATTCTACAGAAGATGAACTAAGTAAAATCGGTGCAGGAGACCAAGGATTGATGTTTGGTTTTGCGGTAAACGAAACACCTGAATTAATGCCGCTGCCGATTTCGTTGAGTCACGCATTGACACGCCGAATCACTGAGTTGCGTAAAAAACGTATCATTCCGTACTTACGTCCAGATGCGAAAGCACAAGTGACGGTAGAATACGATGAAAACGAAAAACCGCTTCGCGTGGATACAGTGGTCATCAGTGTGCAGCACCATCCGGATGTTCCGTATGAGAAATTGAAAAAAGACATTATGGAACAAGTCGTTTACGAAACCATTCCAGAAAACTTGTTGGATGATGAGACCAAGTACCACATTAACCCAACCGGGCGTTTTGTAGTGGGAGGGCCGCAAGGTGATGCCGGTCTTACAGGACGTAAAATCATTGTAGACACCTATGGCGGGTATGCTCGTCATGGTGGAGGAGCCTTTTCCGGAAAAGATGCGACAAAAGTGGACCGTTCTGCAAGCTACGCAGCCCGTTACATTGCCAAAAACATTGTTGCAGCTAATTTGGCTCAAAAATGTGAAGTCCAGTTGGCGTATGCCATTGGAGTGGCAGAGCCGGTATCTATTTCAGTGGATACATTCGGAACCGGCGAGGTATCAGAATCCAAATTGATCGAAGCTGTCCGCAGTCTCTTTGACCTGCGCCCGGCGGGAATCATCAAAATGTTGGATTTGCAACGCCCGATCTACAAGCAAACGGCTGCATATGGGCATTTTGGTCGTACAGACATTGATTTGCCATGGGAACACACAGATAAAGTGGACGCCTTGCGCGAATTTGTCAGCAAGTAATTAAAAAAACACTCGCCGAAAATCTCGGCGAGTGTTTTTAGTTTTGTTTCTTCTTTTCTACTGCGAGCAAGAAGGGTGGAGCATTGGTTTTGTTGATGAAGCCGTATTGAAGAACGTCATAATCTTCTTGAGGCAGATTTTTCATATAGTGCAGCACCGCATCTTTTTCGGCATCTCCACCTTCGTGTCCGTAGTATACGACCACAATCAATTTCCCGCCGATACGAAGACGTGGCAGAACGGCATCGAAAGCTTTCAAGGTAGTATCTGGTTTGGTGACGATGGACTTGTCACTTTTTGGAAGGTACCCTAAGTTGAATATAGCCGCAGAAAGTTCTGTGCTTTCTTCCACTACGTCCGAGATGGTTTCATGTCCTTGGTGAAAAAGTTTGACTTGAGGGGCTAAACCTGTCAGTACAAGCTTTTGGCGGGTGTTATCGATCGCCTGCTGCTGGATGTCAAACCCATATACAGTCCCGGTTTTCTCCACCAAACTGGCGAGTAGAACGGTGTCATTTCCGTTTCCGACTGTTGCATCTACGACGGAATCGCCTTTTCCAACAGTTTCTTTTAACAATTCATGGCTGAAGCGCAATGCTGAGAGCATAAAAATCACCTGCTTTTTAATATTTCAATAACAAATGTTGTTTTTACGGAAATATTACAAATAATAGATATTGGTAAAGGTTATTCAAATTTAACTGAAAAAGAAGTATAATGATACCACAGTAAAGAAATGATATACATAACACCGTTTGCCGTTCGTTGGATGACAGAGTAAGGCTAAGTAACATTCCAGTACTGGATTAGAACGGTTGTTTTTTTATACTGTTTCCTTTTTCAGTATATCACAATAAGAATTTTAAGAGAAAGTATTGGGGGAGACGTCAACTAAATGAACAACGACAATTTGCCAAAAGAAAAAACGAACCCGTCACAGAACACTCCTTCGTCATTTAACGTACATAAAGCTGCTGCTATAGGAGTAAGTGCATTAGCAGGTATGACAGCTTTTCCATTTGTTTCAGAAGCTGTCTACGCAGAAGAGGCTGCACAGAAACCCGAAGAAAACGAATTGGTCAATGAAATCACAAATGAATCTGCGCAAACTGTGGAAGGCACAGAAGAAGCAGTTGAAACGGCAGAAGTTTCAGAAGAAAGAGACGTTCTTTCTGAAGAAGAACAAGAAGAAGAGCTGTTGATCCGTGAACAGTTGATTTACGAACTTCAACGAGTCTTGACAGAAGACATGTTGGAGCAAGTGAACTTGGAAGAGTTGGCTGCGGAAGACTTAGAAGACCTTCTCGTAAAAGCCATCGAATCTGGATTGGTTGACAGCGACTTCTTGGAAAACCTTGAAATGGACGTTGAAGTTCCTGAAGAAGAAACTGAAGTTGTCGAAGTCCAAGCTGAAGCAGTTGACACACAAGAGACTGACGCAGAAGAAGCAGACCAGCAACCAGAAGAACCTGCAGCTGTTTCAGATGCAGAAGCTATTGTAGATCCTGTTTTTGGAAAAACACCAGTTGCGGAAGAAGATATCCAAGAGTCTGAGGAAACAGTAGAAGAAGCACCAGAAATAGAAGAAGTAGAAGTAGAAGTGGAAACAGAAGAAGCTGTTGTTGAGCCGAAAATCTTTGTGGCTCCGAAAGCCGCTGAAGAGGTTACTCCGGTAGAAGAGAGTGCTCCTGAAACTACTTCTCCAGAAGAAAAAGCAGAGACAAAAGAATCTGTTAAAGCAGAAAAAACTACGACTTCATCTGTGAAAAAGACAGAGGAAAAAGCTGAAGAGAAAAAAGAAGACGAAACCATTCTGTACACCGTTAAGTCAGGCGATACCTTGAACAACATCGCTGCCAAATACGGTACAACGGCTGATCGATTGGCTGAATTGAACAAATTGAGCAACAAAAATGTCATTAAAGTAGGACAAATCTTGTCCATCAACAAACCTGTTTCTCAAACGCCGGCGGCCAATCCGAATGACATCAATGACAAAGAGTTAAACAAAAAGCAAACTCCAGCAGAGTTTATCGAAACGATTACACCGTTTGCTTCTAAAGTCGCTGAAGAGTACAGATTGTATGCTTCCGTAATGATTGCGCAAGCATCTTTGGAAAGCGGCTATGGCAAGAGCTCGTTGTCATCTCCTCCTAACCACAATATGTTTGGGATTAAAGGTCGGTACAATGGAGAGTCTGTGACCATGTACACGAATGAGTACAGTACAAGTACGGGTTGGATTCGATTGCCGCAAGCGTTCAAGAAATATCCGTCCTATGCGGAATCATTCGAAGACAACGCGAAGTTGCTGAGGAACGGTTTGTCGTGGAGCCGGACTTACTATGCAGGAACGTGGCTTGAAAACACAACAAGCTATCGTGATGCGACTGCATGGTTGGAAGGCAGATATGCAACCGATCCGACGTATGCTGCTAAGCTGAACGGCATCATCGAAGCCTACAACTTGACTCGTTTTGATATTGTCGATACTTCCGATAATGTATCAAAACCAGCACAACCTAAGCCGGAGCAACCGATTGAAACAGATAAACCAACTGAAAATGTAGTGCACATTGTGAAATCGGGTGACACATTGTCCGGCTTGGCGGTTCGTTATGGCACAACCGTGGCGCAAATTAAGTCTGC
>NZ_KE386924.1:0-10964 GCF_000429585.1 Atopococcus tabaci DSM 17538 | reverse complement strand
CGAAACCAGAACCAAAACCAGAGCAAAATGTGGAAACTGGTACGCACACCGTGAAAACCGGTGACACATTGTCCGGCTTGGCGGTTCGTTACGGTACGACGGTAGCGCAGATTAAGTCTGCGAACAAATTGAAATCAGACACCATTTATGTCGGTCAAAAGTTGGCAATTTCAGGTAAAGGGTCAACTGCACCGACACCAGCACCATCTAAGCCTGCACCGTCTGTCTCCACTACTTACACCATCAAAGGAGGAGACACGCTCTCAGGTATCGCCAGAAAATACGGCGTGACTGTTTCACAACTGAAGGGTTGGAACAACCTTACCTCCGATGTGATTTACGTCGGTGATAAACTGAATGTCAATGTAGACGGGAAAAAAGCTGCTTCTCCAATAAAATCAACAGTAAGCACATCGCATACTGTGAAAAGCGGAGACACGCTTTCCGGTCTTGCACGACAATACAACACAACAGTTTCCAACTTGAAGAAATGGAATGCATTGCAATCCGATCTTATCTTTGTTGGGCAAAAACTGATAGTCAAAAAATAAACAATAAAGCAGCCTCTTTTTCAAAAGAGGCTGCTTATTTGTCTTTGTTTCGGGAAAGATTCATTTGGTGTGCATACTTATTCATAAATAATATAAAAAGTGGTATACATCCTAAAACAATTAGTATTCCAGTGGAGAAGAAGACGTAAAATCCAAGTATACCAATATGATTCATAAAAATTTTTAAAATTATTTTGACTGTTTTATGTGATATTGGTATGATGGTGTTGAATAGGGATTCTGCAAGCTGCTTATATAAATATACATTAGGAATCATTGTTGCATGTTTGGTGGCTTAGCAGAATAAAAGGAGGGGTCCATGTCAAACAATCCAAGAAGAATCGGATCTTCAATTTAACTGGAGAAAACGTGGGACACATTTAGTTGGGAGGAAATGATAATGAAATCATATTTGCAACGAATTGGTCGTTCTTTGATGCTCCCGGTCGCCGTGTTACCGGCAGCAGCGATTTTAATGGGAATTGGCTACTGGATTGACCCTCAAGGATGGGGTGGTGAAAGTCCGATTGCTGCCTTCTTGATTCGTGCGGGTTCTTCTTTGATTGATAACATGGCCATTTTGTTCGCCATTGGGGTTGCACTGGGGATGTCCAGGGACCGGAATGGATCAGCAGCCATCAGTGGATTGGTCGGCTACTTAGTCGTCACAACCTTATTAAATCCTGAAACGGTTGCGATGCTTCAAGGAATTGAACTCGAACAGGTCAATGCCGCATTTGGAAGCATTGAGAACCAATTTATCGGTATTTTAGTGGGATTGATTGCCGCGGCTTTATACAACCGATTCAGTGAAATGCGTCTTCCGCAGGCGTTGTCTTTCTTTAGTGGACGACGACTGCCGCCGATCATGACGGCCATCACGATGCTGTTCGTCTCATTGCTGTTGATGTTCGTTTGGCCGCCTTTGTATGGTGGATTGGTTGCATTCGGTACAGCCATCAGTGGACTAGGGGCATTGGGAGCAGGAATCTACGGTTTCTTCAACCGACTCCTCATCCCGGTCGGCTTGCACCATGCATTGAATGCGGTGTTCTGGTTTGATGTGGCGGGAATCAATGACATTCAAAACTTCTGGGCAGGTACAGGAGAACTGGGAGTCACTGGGATGTACCAAGCAGGATTCTTCCCTGTCATGATGTTCGGATTGCCAGCGGGAGCATTGGCGATGTACCACATGGCGGATGAAAGCAAGAAAAAAGAAACGGCCTCTTTAATGATCGCCGCAGCTTTTGCTTCATTCTTTACAGGTGTTACCGAACCGCTTGAGTTTGCATTCATGTTTGCAGCTCCACAATTGTACTTGATTCATGCACTGTTTACAGGAGTTTCGTTGTTTATAGCAGCTACATTTGGATGGACGGCCGGTTTCGGGTTCAGTGCCGGGTTCGTCGATTACTTCTTGTCCTTCAACTTGCCATTGGCCAACCAACCGTATATGCTGTTGGTTCAAGGAGCCGTCTTTGCAGTGATTTACTACTTCGGATTCCGTTGGGCAATCAAAACCTTTGATTTGGCCACACCGGGCCGAGGAAAAGGCGAATCGGAAGCTTTGGCCGGCAATGAAGGCGAGCTTGCAACGGCCGGTGCGACAGCCGGCGGTGGAACAACGACCGCCACTGCGCCACGGACCGGAAGCGATCGCTCTGGTTTCGCACAGAAAGCGGAAATTATTTTGGCCGGATTGGGCGGTCCGGATAACGTAGACATGATTGACCCATGTGCGACCCGTCTGCGTGTAGAAGTAAAAGATATGGATAAAGTAAACGAACAACGTATCAAGTCTGCCGGTATTCCAGGGACAAACAAAACAGGACCGAAAAACATCCAAGTAGTTGTCGGAACCGAAGTTGAGTTTGTCGCTAACGAAATTGAAAAATTAAGAAAATAAGTTTTTCGAACTCTCTCCTTCCATCAAAAGAAGGGGAGAGTTTTTTTTATTTGAAAATAGAGACTGTTGCCGAACCGGTGCATTTTTGGTAAAATAAACCCAACATTTGAATATCGAGAAAACGATGAAAAGGAATAGTAGAGGGTTTCTTTTTTCAAGAGAGCGCATGGGTGGTGGAAATGCGTAAAAAGAACCGTTGAACTCGCCTTGAAGTTGTCTGGCCCAGTGGATGTCAATCATCCATAAGTCAGACCGTTCCCTGCGTTAACGGATCGAGCCTGCCGGTGTGGCGGGGAACATAGGTGGTACCGCGAGAGCCCATTCGCCCTATGGATGCAGCAAGTTCTGTATTCATAGGGCTTTTATATTTTCTGACGTATTCATAAAGAAGGAAGAAAAAGGAGAGAACACCATGTCATTCAATCACCAAACCATTGAGAAAAAATGGCAGAAATTTTGGAGACAAGACCACACATTCAAGACCACAAACGATGCAGACAAAAAGAACTTTTACGTGTTGGATATGTTTCCGTATCCGTCCGGTCAAGGTTTGCACGTAGGACACCCGGAAGGCTACACAGCCACCGACATCGTTGCCCGTATGAAACGCGCTCAAGGATACAACGTGTTGCATCCGATGGGGTGGGACGCGTTTGGTTTGCCTGCTGAACAATACGCATTGGACACAGGAAACGATCCATCGGAATTCACCAAGCATAACATCAAAAACTTCAAACGCCAAATCAATGCTCTGGGATTCAGCTATGACTGGGACCGCGAAATCAGCACTACAGACCCAGAGTTCTACAAATGGACCCAATGGATTTTCACGAAGCTGTATGAAAAAGGCTTGGCATACGAAGCGGAAGTACCGGTAAACTGGTGCCCGGCTTTAGGAACGGTATTGGCAAACGAAGAAGTCATCGACGGAAAAAGTGAGCGCGGCGGACACCCTGTTTACCGCAAACCGATGAAACAATGGATGTTGAAAATCACTGCCTACGCAGACCGCCTGCTTGAAGACTTGGAAGAAGTCGATTGGCCGGAACACATCAAAGACATGCAACGCAACTGGATCGGAAAATCCGAAGGGGCAGAAGTCACATTCCAAGTGAAAGACTCCGACGAAAGTTTCAGTGTATTCACCACTCGTCCGGACACCCTTTTCGGTGCGACGTATGCTGTGGTATCCCCGGAATCCGAGTTCCTGAAAAAAATCGTTACGCCAAAACAAAAAGAAACCGTTGACCAGTATGTGGAAGCAGCAGGCAGAAAGTCTGAACTGGAACGGACAGAACTCAACAAAGAGAAAACAGGTGTCTTCACCGGTGCATATGCGATCAACCCGGTTAACGGCAAGGAGATGCCAATCTGGACCGCGGACTACGTGCTGGCTTCTTATGGAACCGGAATAATCATGGCGGTTCCGGCACACGACCAGCGTGACTGGGAATTTGCCCGTAAATACGACTTGGACATCGTTCCTGTTTTGGAAGGCGGAGACGTGGAGAAAGAAGCTTTTGAAGGCGACGGGCCGCATATCAACTCCGATTTCTTGAACGGATTGAACAAAGACGAAGCTATTGAGAAAATGAACAACTGGTTGGAAGAAAAAGGATTGGGTGAAGCGAAAACAACGTACCGTCTGCGTGACTGGTTGTTTGCCCGTCAGCGTTACTGGGGAGAGCCAATTCCAGTCATCCACTGGGAAGACGGCACAGTGACCACTGTTCCAGAAGACGAATTGCCGTTGCGTTTGCCGAAAACCGACAAAATTCAACCGAGCGGAACCGGGGAATCACCGTTGGCGAACATTGAAGAATGGGTCAACGTAGTGGATCCTGAAACCGGGAAGAAAGGCCGCCGCGACACAAATACCATGCCGCAGTGGGCAGGAAGCTCCTGGTATTTCTTGCGCTTCATCGATCCGAAAAACTCCAAGCAATTGGCAGATCCGGAGAAATTGAAACAATGGCTGCCGGTTGATTTGTATATCGGAGGAGCGGAACACGCGGTATTGCATTTGTTGTATGCTCGTTTCTGGCATAAATTCCTGTACGACTTGGGTGTGGTTCCGACAAAAGAACCATTCCAAAAATTGTTCAACCAAGGAATGATTTTGGGCGAAAACAACGAGAAAATGTCCAAATCCCGCGGCAACGTTGTCAATCCGGATGATGTGGTCAAAGAATACGGCGCAGACACCTTACGTTTGTACGAAATGTTCATGGGGCCTTTGGATGCTTCCATCGCTTGGAGCGAAGAAGGATTGGAAGGCGCACGCAAATTCTTGGATCGCGTCTGGAGATTGTTTGTTGACGAAGAAGGTCAGCTGCGTGACCGCATCACCACATTTAACGATGGCAAATTGGATGTTGTTTACAACCAAACAGTGAAAAAAGTGACTGAAGACTATGAGCACTTGCGCTTCAACACCGCCATTTCTCAATTGATGGTCTTCACGAATGAAGCATACAAAGCAGACGCACTGCCGTTCGAATACATGAAAGGCTTTGTTAAATTGCTTGCTCCGATTGTCCCTCATTTGGGTGAGGAATTGTGGAGCCGCCTGACAAATAGTGAAGGCAGCATCAGCTACGAGCCGTGGCCGGAATTCGATGAAAGCAAATTGCAGGAAGACACAGTGGAAGTTGTCTTCCAAATCAACGGAAAAGTGCGTTCGAAAGAACAAGCTTCCAAAGACATCTCCAAAGAAGAGCTGGAAAAAATGGCGATGGAAAACGAAAAAATCCAGATGCATTTGGAAGGGAAGACGATCCGCAAAGTCATTGTCATTCCTGGAAAACTGGTCAACATCGTCGCAAACTAATGAACCAATCAAAAAACGAGGCAGTTTTGTTGCTGCCTCGTTTTTTGTGTTTGGTATAATGGAGATTGGTTTGATTTTTATTTTCAAGACACAAGAATATGATAAAGAAAGAGCAGGCAAGGGTGTATGAAAAATAAAGAAAAAGACTACAAGCTGTCTTCTTTTTTCCAATTGCTGCGATCGACGCGTTTGCCGGTGTGGATGCTGGCAGTGGGGAGTTGGTCAGCCGTATCATCAACGACACCAGTATTGTCCAACAGGTCATCACCAGTTATTTCCCGCAGTTTGTCAGCGGGTTACTGACCATCATTGGTGTGGTGACCATCTTGCTCATGATGGACTGGCGGATGACGCTTTTGATGTTGTTGACGGTTCCGTTGATGTTTGCGGTTTTGTTTCCACTTGGAAAAAGGATGGGGCGCATCGCCCGGAAGACGCAGGATGAAACAGCCGAATTCAACGGCAGCATCCAGCAGACCTTGTCGGAAATCCGATTGATGAAATCTTCCACCGCTGAGCAAACAGCAGCTGAGATGGGCCAACAAGGCATCGATCGGTTGTACGAATTGGGGCTGAAAGAAGCTAAAATTTCGCTCTGGTCGGCCCTTTGATGTACGTCATCATCACGTTGGTGGTGTTGGCGGTCTTTGGGTACGGCGGACTCCGAGTCGCAAACGGCACGCTGTCCATCGGCTCTCTGGTGGCTTTCTTGATGTTTTTGTTCCAGTTGATGTCACCGCTGATCACGTTCACTAGCTTTTTCACGCAGTTGCAGCGGGCGGCTGGAGCGACAAACCGAATCACAGAAATCGTCCAATTAAAAGAAGAAGCAGGACAAGAAGGAATCGAGATGGACATTTCCGGTCTCCCGCTGACATTTCCCGATGTTCATTTCTCTTATGGAGAAGAGCCGGTGTTGGAAGACATTTCTTTCACTGCCCATCCGGGACAGAAAATCGCCTTCGCGGGACCGAGCGGCGGCGGGAAGACAACGTTGTTTTCTTTGATTGAACGATTCTATGAGCCGGAGACAGGTTCCATTGTTATTGGGGACACACCCATTCAAGAGCTGTCCATGAGCTCATGGCGCGGGCAGATTGGCTATGTGTCTCAAGAAAATGCCATGATGGCCGGCACCATCCGTGAAAATTTGTGTTACGGAATGGAAGAAGAGGCAGTGTCCGATGAGCGTTTATGGGAAGTGGCCGAGATGGCATATGCAGACGGATTCATCAAAGAGCTTCCGGACGGCTTGGATACAAAGGTAGGCGAGCGGGGAACGAAACTTTCAGGGGGTCAGCGTCAACGCATCAATATCGCCCGGGCCTTTCTGCGGAATCCGAAAATCTTGATGTTGGATGAAGCAACAGCTAGTTTGGACAGCCAGTCAGAACAAGTGGTCGAAGAAGCCTTGAACCGTTTGATGGCTGGACGCACAACGTTTGTGATTGCTCACCGGTTGTCCACCATTGTGGACGCCGATTTGATTTTATTTATTGAAAAAGGACACATCAACGGAAAGGGCACACATGAAGAGTTGGCGCAGACTCATCCGTTGTATCAGATGTTTGCGGAGCAGCAATTAACGTAATGAGTTTCACGATTATCACATAAATTGAGACGAAATTGTTAAAAAAGGTTTAAAAAGAACAGACCTTATCTAGAAAAGATTGCAACCCTTTGTTCAAAACAGTAGAATGGTGGTTAATGGGAAAGAATAGTTTTTCCTTATATCAAATGAGAAAGGTTCATGAAGATGGCCAGTGATACGATGAAAAATACAAAAACAAATACAGAATCGACTTCTTCTACTCAAAATAAAATGGTCAGCGGATCCGCATGGATGACCGCTGGCAGCATGATGTCCCGGATACTCGGGGCGTTGTACATCATTCCATGGATGGCATGGATGGGGGATTCAAACACGGCGGATGCAGCGAACGCCCTGTTCCAAATCGGGTATACTCCTTATGCGTTTTTCTTGAGTCTGGCGACGGCCGGTGTGCCTTCTGCCATTTCCAAACAAGTTTCTTATTATAACGCAATCGGAGAATACGAAATCAGTAAAAACATTTACAAAAAAGGCCTGCAGATCATGGCCTTTTCCGGGATAGTCTCGGCAGTCTTGATGTTCGTACTCGCGCCGCTGTTTGCGGAAGCCAGCCCTACTGCCTCGGCAGCGGATAGTACCATCGTCATCCGGTCGTTGACGCCGGCGTTGCTCTTCATTCCAACAATGAGTGTGACACGCGGGTTCATTCAAGGACATAACACGATGGCGCCGTCTGCGATTTCTCAAATCATCGAGCAGTTGGCACGGGTGTTGTTCATGCTCGCATCGGTCTTCTTGGTTCGGCAAATGCTGGACGGGTCCGTTGTGACGGCTGTTTCGTTGTCCACGTTTGCCGCATTTGTCGGGGCGATATTCGGGTTCGGGTATTTAATTGTTAAGCTGAGACGCGGAAACAATGCGTTGACGCGCGAACCGGAAGAAAGTGCCGGGAAGGTGTCTGTCGCAACCAATGAATTGATGGTCAGCATCATCCGGACAGCGATTCCATTCATTATTGTCGCAACGGGAATCACGATTTCGCAGTTTATTGACCAGTTTACCTATTCTCCAATCATGGAGTCGGTCTCTAATATGACCGGTTTAGAAATTCAACGAACATACGGGATCTCTCAAGCGAATGCCCACAAATTGATTATGATCATCATCTCGTTTGGCTCGGCTATGGCGATTACATCTGTTCCATTGATCAGTGATTTGATTGCCAAAGGCAGTTTGAAAGCTGTGCGTCACCAGTTTGTGGAGAGCGTTCAGTTGTTGTTCTTCATCATGTTCCCGGCAGCCACAGGAATGGCTGTACTGGCTGAGCCGTTGTACACGGTATTCTACGGCCACAACGACTTCGGAACCGGAATCACACAAGTGTCCGCGTTCATGAGCATCTTTTTGGCGCTATATGCCTTGTTGGCAAACATCCTGCAGGCATCCAATCAGACACGTCCGGCGATTATAGCGCTTTGGATTGGGTTGGGTATGAAGTTGGTGTTTCAGTATCCGGCGCTCAGACTGTTCAGCACATATGGAATGCTCATCAGCAACATCATCGGTTTCGGTGTCGCGTGTTTCTTGATGTTCCGCATCATGCACAAAGCAGTGGGCTACAACGCGTCTTACTTGGTTCGTCGTACCACATTGATTGCACTTTTGACGGCTGCGATGGCTGTGACCACCATTTTGGTTCGGGAAGGGCTGTACCTCTTCTTGAATGAACAAAGCGGGTTTGATTCCGTGATTGTCATGGCGGTGACGGCAGTTGCAGGGGTTGCGGTGTACGGCTACTTGGCTTTGAAAACCCGCTTGGCAGACAGATTGCTTGGCAGCAGAATCACCACGATTCGCAGAAAATTGAAGTTGAAATAAACCAAAAAGCACTTTCCTTGCGGGGAGTGCTTTTTTGTATTCTTTATTTCCAAAGAGGGACAGCGGTTAGGTGTCTTTGTCTGATAGAAGGCGTTTCTTCGACAAAGAAGTTTGGAAGATGGGCTGCTTTGTCGAATAGAGGGTGACTCACTGACAAAGAAACGCCATTCGAACGATTCTTTGTTAAAGAAATGTATGCGGAACCAAACAGTATGATACAATAGAAGAACACACACGAAAAATGGAGGGAACCATATGCAGGAGCACTACATTTTATCAGATGGATTCAAAATACCGAAAGTCGGATTCGGTACATATCAATTGAATGGATACGACGGCGTACGAAGAATCGAGCAGGCCATTTCCGCCGGCTATCGTCTGTTGGATTCAGCCGTGAACTATGAAAACGAAGGAGCGGTCGGCCGCGCGGTCAAAAACAGCGGGGTGTCGCGTGACGAGTTGACGGTCACATCCAAACTGCCTGGACGTTATCATGGCTATCAAGATGCTGTGAACACGATCCAAGAATCGGTCTTGCGCACTGGGTTGGATTACATCGACTTGTATTTGATTCATTGGCCGAACCCGATTGAAGACAAATACGTCGAAGCCTGGCAGGCATTGGTTGATGCACAAAAAGCGGGATTGGTCCGTTCGATCGGGGTGTCCAACTTCTTGCCGGAACACATTGAACGGTTGGAGAAAGAAACCGGGGTGCTTCCGGTCATCAACCAAGTGGAACTGCATCCTTTCTTCAATCAAGAAACTCAGCGCGCGTTTGATGCGTCCAAACAAATCATCACCCAGGCTTGGAGTCCATTGGGAAGAGCCAGCGCAGTGTTGAAAGAACAAACCATTGTGGACATCGCAGAGAAACACAAAAAATCCATCGCACAAGTCATCCTGCGTTGGCAGGTTCAACTGGGCGTCCTGCCGATTCCTAAATCGTCCAGCATTGTCCGCCAGGAAGAAAACTTGAACCTCTTTGATTTCTCGTTGAGTGAAGAAGAGATGGCGGCAATCAACCAGCTGACGAAACAAGATGGACGCAGAAAAGGGCAGGACCCCGCAGTTTACCAAGAATTTTAAGTGAAATTAAAACAGAAAAATACCTTTGCTAGAGAAATCAATGGTATCATTGATACAGCAAAGGTATTTTTTATGGCGGAGTTGCCGTCTATTGACTGAGTTAAAGGAGTTTTTGCGATGCGTATTGATAAATTGCTCGCCCACAGCGGGTTTGGGACGCGAAAAGAAGTAAAGAAACTATTGAAAAGCAAATTGGTCTGGGTAAATGAGGAGCCTGTGACGGACCCGAAAGTACACGTGAATCCGGAAGAAGACGAAATCGCTGTCGGCGGGGAACCGGTCCATTATCAGGAATTCGTGTATTTCATGATGAACAAACCCCAAGACGTCATCAGTGCGACGGAAGACGTGTATCACCATACGGTCATTGACTTACTGGAACCCCAAGACAGCATACAAGAACCGTTTCCGGTGGGTCGCCTGGACATTGACACAGAGGGCTTCCTGTTGTTGACCAATGACGGAGCTTTGGCGCATCAACTGCTTTCTCCAAAAAAACATGTGGATAAAGTCTATGAAGCAGTGGTTGACGGAATTGTCACGGAAGCGGACAAAGAAGCGTTTGCTAAAGGTGTAACGCTCGACGACGGATACGAAACCCTGCCGGCTGAGCTGGAAATTCTTTCTGTTGACGAAGAAGCAGGGCAGTCGCACACGCGTTTGACCATTCACGAAGGCAAATTCCATCAAGTGAAGCGGATGTTTGAAGCGGTCGGAAAAGAAGTGACGCACTTGACACGCATTTCCATGGGACCATTGGAATTGGACCCGGCATTGGAACTGGGACAGTACCGCGCGTTGACGAAAGAAGAAATCTCTTTGTTAAAAGGGGAATAACTAATGGAAAAAGCCACGAAGAAAGCTGTACATACAGTTTCCTTTGGTTCTATGTCAAATAGTGTTGGTGAGCCTATTGAGAGGTCAAAGTGAATTCGTCACTTTGACCTCTTTTTTTCATTAAGCTACTTCTTCGTCTTCGAATGTCAACGGCCTTGGTTGGTGACGGGACACCGTTAATTTGTAACTGATCAAAATTCTGGCCCGTAAGTTGTAAAAGTTCCGGTACCCATACCCCGATTGTTTGATATTTTTGATTTTATTATTCATTCCTTCAATCGCTCCATTTGACAGGGTATACGTGAACGCATGCCGAAT
>NZ_AUCD01000041.1 GCF_000429585.1 Atopococcus tabaci DSM 17538 | reverse complement strand
GGACGTCTATTTCAGCCATCCCTACTGCTCCTGGGAACGCGGGACCAGCGAGAACCAGCACCGGCTCATCCGCCGCTTCCTCCCGAAGGGAAAAGCCATCAGCGCGGTGAGCGAAGCCCACTGCCTCCGGATCCAGCAGTGGATGAATGACTATCCGCGGAAAATCCTAGCCTACCAGACGCCACACGATTGCTTCGTGAAGGCCATCCGGCAGGAACAGGCGGCAGCCTAAACCAAGAGCCAAAACAGACAGCAATATACCGATTAGGTATGGCCACGTTTTCCCTCGGTGGGGGTGGCTAACTTAAACTTGAAATTTACGATCACTTTGTCCATATAAAGTTCTTTTAACTGTTCATGGATCTCGTTTTCCAACAACTCCGCTTTTTCTCTTCTGATATCAGAAAGGACACGGCCCTTTTCCACCATTCTTTGCGCCAATTCTTCCAACTGAGAGGATAATTTGTTTATCTGTCCCTCGCGGTCTTGGATTCGTTCCAGCTCTTCAGAAGCTTGGCTTTGGAACTTCAAGATGTCTTCAATGGACGCGCCATACTTTCTTTTCAATTGATGAATCACGTCCAACCGCTCTTCAATTTCATTGAGACGATTTTCATCATAAGCCAGTTCGTCCAATTGATCGAACAAGTCGCTTGCAGCTTCTTGTAGTTGAAAATATGTGTTGGTGATCATTTCAGAAAGGCGCTTGTATTGGGAGTCCAAATCTTCAATGCTGCCCATCGCTTCCATCGCCTGCCCGACTGCATCCAATCCGTTGTTTTCTTCGTTTCCCTGCAATGCGGCATAGGCGGCCGACAGCGACTGCATCACCCGTTGGTAATTGACCAAACGATTTTTTTCTTCCGATAACCGCTCTTCTTCTCCGACTTCCAACTTTGCCGCTTCAATCTCATCGGTTTGGAACTGCAGGATATCAATTCTTTGGGCCAATTCTTGTTCATTATGCTGCCATTCATCGTATTCTTTTTTGACTTTTTTATATTGTTGGTAACTCTCCGTATATATTTGGTATTGTTCCTGAAGCTCTTTCGCTCCAAACGTATCCAATAAACTCAAATGCCGCTCGGGCCTCATCAGTTCCTGGTGTTCATTTTGACCATGAATGTCCACTAGATGCGAACAAATATCTCTCAATGCAGCGATTGTGACCAGACGTCCGTTCACCCGGCATACTGTCCGACCGCTTGCGTAAATTTCGCGTTGAACAATGAGCGTTTGGTCTTCTTGGTCGATTCCGTACTCTTCCAAGATTTGATGAGCGTCTTCATTGTTCTCAAGGGTGAACATACCTTCCAACACACATTTCTTTTCTCCGTGGCGTACAAATTCACTGGAGCCTCTGCCCCCCGCGAGCAACCCTACCGCATCAATTATGATGGATTTTCCCGCTCCGGTTTCTCCAGTCAACACACTCATGCCTTCTTGAAAATGCAGCGAGAGATTATGAATAATTGCAAAATTTTTAATCATCAACTCTTGGAGCAAATCAAAAAACCTCCTTACTCCAACACATAAATGGTTAATAAAGCTGACCATTAAGGTTTTCACTCCTTACTGATCAGCTTTGATTATCTGTTCGTTCAATTGTTAAATCAAAGAAATGATTCTTCTGCGGAATACTTCGGCAGATTCAGGGTCTGTGCAGATCACCAAAACAGTGTCGTCTCCAGAGATGGAACCAAACACTTCTTTGTATTCAGCATTCTCAATCAGCGTACCCAGTGCGACCGCACTTCCAGGGACTGTTTTGATGAGAACAAATTCTTTTTGGGAATCAATCGATACAAAAGAATCCTGCATCAGCTTTTCAATTTTTCTTGAATGATCGAATGTTGTTTCCGGCGGCAAGCTGTAACGATACCCTCCGCCTGTTTCAGGCACTTTGATCAACTGTAATTCTTTTATATCACGCGAGATCGTAGCTTGAGTGACGTCGTAGCCCTTTTCTTTGAGCTCTCGAACAAAATCTTCTTGGCGTTGAATCTTTTTTTCTTGGACAATTTGTTGAAGAAGGCGATGCCGCTCTTTCTTTTTCATTTCTTTCACTCCGTTCACATAGTATATTTATACGCCACTCCGCCTCGTCTAAAGTATAATTTATTGCCGGAAGAAATGAAAGCCCTTTTGTCTAAGTTTTGGATAATTTTTGGGAGGAGGAGATAACCGCATCAATATTAACTTGGGGGTTGATTGCACCGGTATTTTTAGTCGTTGGTTTGAGGTGGGCTAAAAATTCGACGTTGCCGCCTGAACCGGTTATGGGGGATGTGTCTAATCCTAGAATATCGAAACCTTCCTTTTTTGCAAATGATAAGATGTCCGTCAGCACTTCCCTATGGACATCCGGATCACGAATAATCCCTTTTTCTCCTACTTTTTCTTTAGCTGCTTCAAATTGCGGTTTAATCAGCGCCACCACATCTCCATTTTCAGAGAGTATGGACTTCAATACGGGTAAAATCAATTTAAGTGAGATGAACGACACATCAATGGATGCGAATTCCGGACACCCTTTTGTAAAATCGTCAAGCGTACTTGTACGGAAGTTGGTTTGTTCCATCACGACGACACGTGGGTCGTTCCGCAATTTCCAAGCCAATTGATTGGTGCCCACATCAAGCGCATAACACATGGCGGCACCGTTTTGCAAGGCCGCATCTGTGAATCCGCCGGTTGATGATCCGATATCCAGGACAATTTTCCCTTCTACATGGACATCGAAACTTTCCAATGCCTTTTCTAATTTGTACCCGCCTCTGCTGACATACTTTTGCTCCATACCTTTGATATACAGTTCCGTATCGGCCGGAAGTTTTTGTCCGGCCGTGTCAATCCGTCTCTCTTTTCGTGTAAACACTCGACCCGCCATGATATACCGGCGGGCTTTTTCAACATCTTCGCACAGACCTTGTTCTATCAGCATCTGGTCAGCTCGTTCTTTTTTCACTTCGATACTCTTCCTTCCAACTTCAGTTGATCGATGAATGTTTGGAGCAATTGCTTATCATAAGGTTGTCCGATTTTATTGCAATATTCATCCAGTTCATTGACTGTACGGTAAGCAGTATCCAATTCTTGTTGCAAAGCTTCTTGAGCTCCGGCCAACGTCAATAAAGATGGGTAAGTGCTTTTGTTTTGTTTTACATCCATACCGATATTTTTTCCAAGTTCTTCTGCGTCCCCGATGACATCCAATAAGTCATCACGAATTTGATACGCAACGCCGATTCTTTTAGCGACGGTGTCCAACAAAGCCAGTGCATGCTCGTCCACACCGGATAAAAATCCACCTGCAAATACCGCAAACTCAAGCAATGCACCGGTTTTTCTTGCGTGAACCGACTGGAGCTCTTCAAGCGTCAGTGCTCTGCTCTCTCCGTCCAAATCCGTTTGCTGACCGCCTACCATTCCGGTATGTCCGGCTGCTTTCGCCAGTTCTCTTACAAGCGTGATTTTTTCTTCAGCAGAAGCCGGGCCAAGCGTCGCCAACTCAAACGCTTTGGTCAACAAGGCATCTCCTGCGAGGATCGCTGTAGCTTCCCCATAAACAATATGATTCGTTGGCTTTCCTCTTCTCAGCTCATCATCATCCATCGCTGGAAGATCATCATGGATCAATGAATAAGTGTGGATAAATTCCAATGCAGCGGCGATGTGTTTGCCTTTTTCAACCGGAGCGGAGAAACTTTCCAATACCAACAACAGCAAGAGCGGACGGAGACGCTTTCCGCCTGCTTCAATGGAATAACGCATCGCTTCTTCGAGACGCTCTTCATTTGTCATATTTTTTTGCAGTTCTTCCACTAAAAATTCTTCCAAGCAGGGCAGTTCTTTTTGAGAAAATGTATTAAAATCCATGCGTTTGTCCTCCGTCAATTTTGTTCTGTTTCCAACTCATTTTCAAAACGGACTTCGTTCCCATTTTCATCGACCATCTTGGTCAAAGTCGTTTCTGCTTCTTGTAATTGTTTTCTACAGAAAGCGCTCAGTTTCACGCCTCGCTGGAATTGAGTGAGCGCTTCTTCAAGCGGCACATCTCCTTGTTCCAACTTCGATACAATTTCTTCCAATTCTTTCAGTGCGTCTTCAAATTTCAGATTTTCGTCCATTCTTTTTCTCCTTCATTCTCTCCGGGTTCGATAATGTTTTTCACTTCCGCATCCACCGTTCCTTCTTGGAAATGGATGTGCAGCATGTCTCCCGGTGATAGTTGTTCCGTGCTTTTGATGACTGTTGCTTCCTTCGTCACATAGCTGTACCCGCGACCCAATATTTTTAAGGGAGATAAGAAATCAAGTGATTGAATCAAATGAGCCGTCTGATTTTTCTGATTCTCCATGTAACGGTTCATTTGCACGTATAATTGTCGCGTGTATTCGTCCGTTTCTTTGGCGCGTTGTTCAATCAGCTTCCCGGGTTGCTGCGCTTCCAGCTGCCACTCCAAGACAGAGAGCTGCTGTTTGTGTTGGTCTACTTGTTCTTTCAACCCGCGGCCCAACCGCTCCATCAGGTAATCGACACTTTGGGCGTATCCTTCATACAGGCGTTGTGGCTGTCTGAAAATATAAGAAGAAGCAGAGCGTTTCCAACGCTCGTTTAAATAACCAAGTTGTTTTTGGTACGCTCTCATCATGCGGACATGCATCTGCTCAATCCTCAACATTTCGTCCTGCAAAACCGGAACGGCCAATTCTGCGGCTGCAGTCGGGGTTGCTGCCCGCACATCCGCTGCCAAGTCAGATAATGTCGTATCGGTTTCGTGCCCCACTGAAGAAATAACCGGAATGGAGGCATCAGCAATGGTGCGGGCCACCCGTTCTTCATTGAAGGGCCATAAATCCTCAAACGATCCGCCGCCCCTTGCCACAATCAAAGCATCAAATGTTCCGCTTTCCTCCGCTGCTTTGATGTTTTTTACAATTGAATCCGCGGCTCGTTCCCCTTGCACGTATGTTGGATACAAAACCAACTGCACAATAGGATAACGTCTCTTTACAGTCGTGATGATGTCTCGGATCACTGCACCGCTCGGGCTGGTGATGACTGCGATGCGCTTAGGAAAACGGGGCAATCCTTTTTTAGGCCGGGAAAAAATTCCTTCTGCTTCAAGTTTTTTCTTTGTTTCTTCAAAAGCCTGGTACAGTTGGCCGATGCCGTCCGGTTCCATGTGTTCTACGTACATTTGGTAGGCTCCGGTTTTCTCGTAGACAGAAATCCGTCCGATAACCAATACTTTCATGCCTTCTTCAGGTGTAAACCGGACTCTTTGGAAAGCGGAGCGAAACATGACAGCCGATATTTTTGCTCCGTCATCTTTCAAACTGAAGTATTGATGGCTGTTCCTACGGTTTCGATTGAAGTTGGAAATTTCCCCTGTCAAATACACACGTTCCAAGTAAGGATCGCGGTCAAATTTTTGTTTAATGTAGCGCGTTAACTGTGTTACAGATAAATATTGATTTTCCAATCCGTCATCGCCTTCCTGTCTCCTATTCTGTTTCATTTTATCATATTTATACCGATTGCGGAACGCATACCACCGCTCAAAACATTTCCAGGAATAAGAAAAAAGAAGAGACCGGTGTGATCTCTTCTCCGCGGTAAAAATAGTCATACATGATTTTTATTTTTCAATAAGAAATATGGTTATTCATGCATTTCTTTTTCGATATTCGCCAGAACGCCGTTGATAAACTTGCTGGATTTTTCATCACTGTACCGCTTCGTGATTTCAATCGCTTCATTTAACGCCACACGGTTTGGCACATTAGGTTCATACAGCAATTCATAAGTCCCGATTCGCAAGATTAATAAATCTGTCTTGACTAAGCGCTTCAAAGACCAGTTTTTCAAATGAGCTGTAATTTTTTCATCAAGGGTTTCTTGGTGTTCAATCACCCCTGCCACCAGTTTCGTCAAATATTCCGGCACTTCAACTTCTTCATCGTCCTCTACTTCACTCAACAATGCCGATTGGATTGCCTCTTCTTGAGACAACTCTTCATTGGAGGACAATTGAAAAAGAGCCTGTAATGCTTTTTCTCTTATCTCTCTTCGGGTCAGGCTCACAATTCTTCATCCTCTTCCGCATCAAAATCAAACAATTTTGGAAGTTCAGTTTTTTCCGGAACAATTCCCACAATATGAATGTTCACTTCAGACAATTGAATGTCCGTCATGTGATAGACTTGATCTTTAATTTTTTGTTGCATTTCCCGCGCCACGTGCGGCACGTTCACCCCATATTTGAAGTAACAATACACGTCCACTTTCAGTTGTTCGTCTTCTGCTGAAAGATGAACTCCTTTCTTGTGGTCCACTCGACCGAATAACTCGGATACACCTGCTGTTAGTTTTCCTTGCATAGCGTATACGCCGTCCACTTCGTTTGCTGCAATACCGGAAATGACTTCCAGCACTTCAGGAGCGACTTCAATTTCACCATATGGGTTTTCTTGTTTTTGCATTGACACATCTGTTTTCTCAGCCATGACAATCCTCCATTCCATTACTTTCTTCATTCATACGATTGTATTAAACACGAGAAACGTACGAACCCTCTTGTGTATTGATGACCAGAGTATCCCCTTCATTCACAAAGAGCGGAACCGTCACAACCGTGCCAGTTTCCAATGTAGCTGTCTTGGATCCTCCTGACGATGTATCTCCACGGATACCCGGCTCTGTTTGAGTGACTTTCAATTCCACTTGGTTCGGCAGCTCAACTCCCAATATTTCACTCTCATACATAATGATATTAAGTTCCATGTTTTCTTTCATGAAGCGCAGTTCATCTTCGATTTGGGCGCCTGGAATTTCAATCTGTTCATATGTCTCAGTATCCATGAAGACATGAGATCCGCCGTTATCATAAAGATACTGCATTTTACGGTTATCGATTTGGGCGCGTGCAACTTTTTCCCCGCCTCGGAAGGTTTTTTCTTGAATCGCACCTGTGCGTAAGTTTTTTAATTTGGAACGGACGAACGCTGCGCCTTTTCCTGGTTTGACGTGTTGGAATTCCATAACCCGCCAAAGTCCACCGTCTACTTCAATTGTGAGTCCGGTTTTAAAATCGTTAACTGAAATCATTGTTTTCCTCCTTTGAGTCTGCTTCTTTCTAAGTGTACCATTTTTTTAGTGGTCTGCCTATTTTCATCCTTGAAAAACTACAGGATAATCAATTCTTTTGAAACTGTCATCAAGTTTTTGTTTCCTTCTTCTGTGATGACCAAATCATCTTCAATGCGGACACCGCCGATTCCAGGAAGATAAATTCCCGGCTCATTTGTGATGACGTTCCCCGGAACGAACCGTTTTTCGCTGCGGAATGATACATTCGGGCCTTCATGTACCTCCAAGCCGATTCCGTGTCCGGTAGAATGGCCAAATGCTTTGCCGTACCCTTTTTCTGTAATGTAGTCACGGGCGACCGCATCCAATTCAATGCCGCTCATTCCAGCTTTTGCAGCTTCTCCCACTTTCAATTGAGCATCCAGGACGATTTGATAAATCTCTTTCATCTTTTCTCCTGGATCTCCGATAGCGAACGTACGCGTCATATCGGATACATACCCGTTGTAGTAGCACCCAAAGTCAATGGTAATCATGTCTCCCTGTTCAATGACTTTCTCACTCGCTACACCGTGTGGCATGGCGGAACGTTTGCCGCTTGCCACAATCGTTTCGAATGATACTCCCGACGCTCCTAACCCGCGCATATGAAAGTCAAGTTCATTGGCGACTTGAATCTCGGTCATACCAGGCTGTATGTAATCAAGAATGTGCGTATACGCAGCCTCGGTAATTTCCACCGCTTTTTGAATAGTCTCAATTTCTTTAGCGTCTTTCACTTCACGCAGTTCTTCCACCAATCCCGAAGCAGGAACCAATTCACAACCGACGAGTTCATCCAACCGTTCGAAAACAGAAACAGTCATGTGCGTTTCTTCGAACCCAAGTTTCGTTACATTTTCTTGTTCCGCAATTCGGACGACTTCTTCATAAATCAATCCGGTATTTTTGATGATTTCAAAACCTTGTGCCTGCTCCGCTGCTTGTTCGGTGTAACGGAAATCAGTCACGAAAAATGCTTTGTCTTTAGTGATGATGCTCAATCCGGCTGTTCCGGTAAAATTAGATACATAGCGCAAGTTGTATTGGCTGGTGACCAAGAGAGCATCCAGTCCGTTTTTCTTCAATTGTTCTTGAACCCGTTCCACACGTGTCATAAGAAATCACTCCGCTTCCTAAATTTGAATGAACAGTAAGTATACGTGTTTTATCTTTCACTCGTACCTCGCCTTTTCAAGTCTGTTTCATTATAACAAAGCACTAATAAAAAAGAAATAACCCTCATTCCTGAGGGTTATGTTGGTTGTTCTCTCGTGATTTGTTTTCTTCGTGTTTTTCTTTGGTCCCGCCCATGAGGCCTCCTTCGTTTTCTTCTTGCATTTCATGGAAAGTTTCTGATTCGACTGTTTTTTCCCCCTCGTTTTCCTGCTGCAACACCGCCGCCAAATCCACCTGTTCGCTGTGGTGCCTTCCGTCCGGCAGTTTGCCCGTCAGTTGGTACACGGTCTCTTCCACCCTCTCAATTTTCACCCTTCCTTCAGTGAAGATTACCACCATTTCATTCACTTCGTCGTTTTCAATTGTTTCCAATAATGTCTTTTCCGCCAGTTCAATCATGCTTCTAATTTTATAGCTTTCTTGGGTAAGGACCAGCTGTTGGACTTGACTGCGAAAACTAAGAGCAGTACCGGTCAATAATCCTGTCACAATAAGCAGGATCCCCATCACGGAGGGTAGAACCATTCCCTGCTCATTGTTCATTTTTCTTCTCCATTTGCTCATTTAAGTCTACCCAAGCTGTATACGTTATGCCGTTTTGAAATGTCACGGTGGTTTCCAATCCCTTCTCTGTTCTTTCAAACCGTACATCAGAGACCTGCGTCAACATTGGCTGGTGACCGGAACCGTCGACGGTTCTTCGAATCATTGTCATGTACTTCTCATATCTAATCCGTTCTTCTTTTCTTTTTTCAGGATTATATTTGTTGAAGATAAATGCTTGGCCGGAATTTTCCACAAATGCGGTTTCTTTCAAATCATATTCCATTTGATTCAAAAACAGGTGCCACTCCAATTGACGGTCATGGAGTTCCATCCGACTCAGGGTTTGAACGTGTCTGACTGCATAAGACATCAATGTCAGAGTCAAAGTGGTCACCAATAGTGCAACCATTGCTTCAAGCAAGGTGAAGCCTTTCTCATTCAGACCATTGCACCGAAGAGATTTGAATGCTTGTTTGCCTGTCCGCCTTTGCATTTTTCACTGTAATCCCCTTTTTCGTAGTGTTCAGTCGGGCAGTCACTTCAAATCTCCACTGCCCCGTGTTTCTCTCGACCACTGCGGCCCCCTCTTCTTTTCTTGCACTTTCGAGAAGCAGACGGTGCATCTCCACTTCCATTTTTTCGGTTTCCAACTTTTGAAGCATACTGTTTATAAACGGACTGTAAACAAGCATCACCAACGAAACAATGAACAGAGCCGTCATACTCTCCAACAAAAGGTACCCTTTTTCATTCAATTTTCCTGATTTCATACCTTCCGCTCCCCATTTGAAAAACCAGCTCTATGTCTTCTCCATTTATACGAAACGTGATTCGGTTGATATTGGACAGATTTCCTGTTTCACTTGAAAAATAATAATCCTCGCTGAGACTAGTGATCGAAACATTGTCGGGCAGTGTCAGTGTATGATTCGCGGGATGGCTGGATTCTCCCACAACCGTGAATCTGACGAGGCGGTTGGAAGGATACGTGGCCATTTTGGTTCTTTTGCCGTTCAGCACCGCTTCATTTTGAATAAGCGTGATACTGCTTTGGAGTTGTTCCAAAAACAGCCGTCCTTCGATCTTTTCTGCATAAGAAGCCGACACGATGGGCGGAAGACCGACCAAAAATACGCTGATCAGCAACACCAGCATCACTTCCGGCAACGTGAAACCTTTTTCGTTCAATCGTCTTTTCATCGTGGTTGCTTCCGTTATTTCTTAATCACTTTTCCATCGACGATTTCAAAGTTATCTGTTGCTTGTTTTTGCTGATCCGGTGACAAATAGTCTCTCAACTCGCTGAACATGGTCGGCTTTTCATTTCCTTCCATGATGTACAGGTCCACTTGTGTCTGAAGCACTTGATGCAGCGCATTGTTCCCTTCATCTTCTGCTTTTCTTCGGTGAGTGTCGATATTCGGTATGAACAGGAGCAGCAGCAACGAAATCACAAACAAGACAACCAACATTTCCAACAACGTGAACCCTTTTTGAGCATTTTTTCTCCACTTGTTTCGCATTTATCCCATCTCCTTTACCATTGAAAACATCGGCAGCAGCATGGCTGCATATATTGCAATAATCATCAAGGCAATGAAAAGAAACAGCAGCGGCTGTATATATTGAAACAGTTGTTGCATCCGCCTATTCAATTCTTGAAGACAATCCCGAGCATATAGCTCCAATTCAGTCCCCACTTTCCCCGTTGATTCGCCGTGCAAGATAACCAAGCCCAGTTCTTTTAAAAAGAAGGGAAACTGATGTAATGCTGTTTCAAACCCATGCCCTTGACGCAGTTCTCTTTCCAGTCCTTTTCCCACTTCTTTCATCAACTGTTCGGCGCTCTCATGTTGCATCAGCTGGACAATTTCTTGAAGATTCAGTCCACTTCTAAAAAGCAGGCTCCACTCCTTTCCAAATCGATACGTGTAATAGAAACGAACGAATGTGCCGCAAAGAGGCAGGCGGGACAACCACGCGGCTTTTTCCAGTGCGGACTTCTTTTTCATAAATAGCTGCACGCCCATCCCCACCAGTCCGGCGCACAGTCCGAGTGACGGAAGCCAATAAGGAGAATAATAGACAAAGCCCACTGCCAAACGAGTCAACCCCGCTCCATCTATGGCAGAGAACCCTGTCATGCTGTCCATATGCGGGAGTAAAATGAACCGCATGCTTAATAGCATTCCTGAAATAAATAAAAGCAACAACAACGGGTATTGCAACAATCCCGCCACTTCCCGCTTTCTTTTTTCGTATTCTTGCAATTGCTTCCCGCATCCGATTAATGTTTCCGCAAGATGTCCGTGTACATACGCCAAGAAGAGCTGAGAAGTGATGTGTTCCGGAAAGTTGGCTTTGCTTAATTCTTCATCCAGCCGTCCGCCTTGTGCCACACCTTGCTGCACCTCTCTTATCCACTCTTCACTTGGGGAAAGAATGCGTACAAAATCCAAGGCGTCTTTCATGGAAAATCCTTCTGCCAGCAAATCTCCTAGTTTTTGCAAAAAGTCCGCCTGTATTTTATTGTTTCGTTTTTTAGGGGACATAATACCGATAGTAGTTTTTTTCACTGATGTATCCATTCACCCAAGCCTTCCTCAACATTTTATTGAATGAACGAGAAGAAACTGGTCCGCCTGCTCGTTTAGTTGCAGCAAGAATGTCCTTCAACGCTTTTCCCGAACGCACGTCATAGAGGGCGGCTTTCTTCTGCCGGACCGGGTGATGTGCACATAAAGTCCGACAGTCGCTCTCACAGAGTCCGCAGTAACGCGGAATCAGTTTTTGAAACACAATGCCGATCAGTGTCTGTTTCAACGTTTCTCTCGACACGCCCAGCTCCATGAGGCGGGAAAGAACCCCTTCCGGATTTTTAGCGTGGACACTCGCCAATATCAAATGACCTGTGAGCGCTCCTCTCATAACTATTTTGGCTGTTTCTTCGTCCCGTATCTCTCCTACAATCAAAATATCCGGATGGTGGCGCAGACTGGACTTCAATAGATGTTCGTAGGTGATTCCAGCTTTTGTGTTTACCTGCGTTTGCAAGAAATATGGCTCTTCAATTTCCACCGGATCTTCCACGGTAATAATCTGCTGGTGCCCTTCCACGGCACGTTGACGGACCAAGTGATACATTGTCGTCGTCTTGCCTGACCCCACCGGACCGGAAAAAAGCAACAAGCCACTATTGTGCTGAACAAGTTGCTCCATCTTCCTTACTTCTTGTGGAAAGAAGGTGTTCCGCGTCAATTCCAATGTTTCAGGACGTGCCAGTAAGCGTACGACCATGGACTCCTTTGATTGAAAGTTCATCATCGTGGAAAACCGAACCCCTCTTTTCGTTCCCTCCATGACGACCGCCGCAGCTCCGCTTTGCGGCCTTCTTCGTTCCCCCACATCCATGTTTCCTAAATATTTAAAATAGGAAATCAACCGCCTCCCTTCGTCTAAGTTCAAATAATGTTGCTGCTTCAGACCTTCATTTACCCGGAAAAACACGCCATAATGTGTTTCTTCCGGAAGAATATGGATATCACTCGATCCATAGGCATTGGCCATTTCCATTAAATAGGTTGCAAAACTTTCAACTTCCAGTGCCCTTCCTCCTTTCTTTTGAGTCCTCATATTTAATATATGCAAAAAGTGAAAAATCCTACGAAAAAAGTAATGATTTTTAAAAAAAGAAAAAGCATACCGGCCGGACGGTATGCTTTGACGTTATTTTTGTTGGTTTTCTTCGGCAATCTCTTCCACTTCTTGGCGGTAAATATCCATTTTTTTCTTAAATATTTCTTCCGTGGTCGGCGGTGTATAGGAGATGGCATTGGCTCCAGCTTTTATGGTTGCCAATATGGCTTCGTCTGTCTTACCTCCGGTGGCAATAATAGGGACATCCGGATGCTTCTCACGGATTTTTCTGACAATTTCGTTAGTCCGTGGTCCACCACTGACATTTAAGATATCCACTCCCGCATCCAACCGAGCCTGGATGTTGGTGACATCCGAAACAACCGTGCCGATGACAGGTACATCAACCGTTTCGTTGATTAACCGGATTGTTTCAATTGGTGTAGGAGCATTCACAACCACCGCAATGGCTCCCAATGATTCGGCAAACAAACTGATATTGGCTGACCGGATCCCTTGAGTTTTGCCTCCTCCTACTCCGGCAATCACCGGCATTGAAGCAACAGATGTGATGGCTTGAATAATGCCCGGATGAGGAGTAAACGAGTAGACTGCGAAAATGGCATCCGCATCGTTGTTACAAATGATTGCGATATCTGTTGTAAACAAAAAAGATTTTAATTTTCTTCCGTTGATATTGATGCCGCTGCATTCAGCAATCACACTCGGCACTTCGACTAGTTCTTTCCGCAAGTCTGATATGACGCCTGGGATATTGTTTTTTATTCGAGCCATGATACGGTCTCCTTTCTCACATTACGAAACAATTATACTGAAAAATATAACTGCCGACTATCACTTTATATAAATCGTAGCTGCTTTTTTACAAATTTACAAAATTGCTGTTCCGTTCTCTGCGTTTTTCTGTAAAAAAAGAGCCGTCTCTGTTTTGAGACAGCTCACACTTAACGACAAGTCATTAAATCTCTGCGTTATGAAAAACTTCACTGACGTCATCGTCGTCTTCTAGTTTCTCAATCAAGGTTTCGATTTGTTCTTTTGTTTCATCGTCCACTTCGATTGTTGTTTGAGGGAACATCGTTACTTCAGCTTGAGCAAACTGGTAACCTTCAGCTTCCAAGGCATCGCGGACAGCGCTGAAATCGGATGGATCGGTATAAATTTCAAACACCTCATCAGAAGTTTCCAGTTCCTCTCCTCCGGCTTCCAACACACTCATCAACATGGTGTCCTCATCCACATCCAACCCATCACGTTCAATCGCGATGTATCCTTTGCGGTCGAACATGTAGCTGACGGAGCCCTTCTCACCCAACGAACCATTGTTACGTGTAAATGCTACACGGACATTGGTACTCGTACGGTTTAAGTTGTCGGTCAATGCATGAACCAATACCGCAATGCCGTTTGGTCCATACCCTTCGTAAGTCACTTCTTCGTAGTTGTCGCCTTCACCGGCAGATGTCACTTTTTTAATTGCGCGTTCGATATTGTCATTCGGCATATTGTCAGATTTTGCTTTATCGATCGCTAATTTGAGAGCTGGGTTCGTGTCGGGATCTGGTCCGCCATCTTTCGCTGCTTGATAGATTGCTTTGGAATGTTTTTGGAAAATCTTTCCGCGTTTAGCGTCTTGAGCGCCTTTGCGGGCTTTAATGTTGTTCCACTTTGAATGTCCAGCCATCCAAAATCCCTTCTTTCAATAAGTATTTTTCTTTTGCCATAAGTGAATATGCAAACCTTATCTATTATACAAAAAAAACGCTGCAGGAGCAACTATGGTTCCATCAACGGTTTGTGCTTTTCACAACTGGTTTCTTCCATTTCTTTTTCCGTTTTCCGGTTACTCCATAGTCAGTCAAAACCCAACCAATTCCGACACCAGTCACAGCCCCAAAACAATCCAAAAGGATGTCTTCAAGCAACGGCGTCCGATCCGGTGTCAACCCTTGATGAAATTCGTCAAACGAAGCGTAGCCGGCCGCCAACATGAAAGACAGCAATGCCGTAAGCGACAGACTGGATGTTTTATTGCGTAAGCCTAAAAACCAAAACAGTGCAATTAAAAAGTACGACCCAAAGTGAGCACCTTTCCTTAAGAAGAATTCCACAAATCCAATGTATCCTTTCGCTGCGACGCTTACGGGACTTCCTGCATATGTAAATTCAATATGACTCAATAAACCTTTCAACGGTTCTCCGGCCAACCAAATATCGAGAGTCGACGTCATCGATTGGTCTCCATAAGGCATGGATGAACTGTAAAATAAAATTCCCATCATCACAAATGCCAAAACAATAAAAAGGTTGTCTTTCCAACTTCTTTGCATCACTCATTCTCCTCGTGTTCTTTTTTCGTTCCACACTTTCTATAACAATGTCTGTATTTTACCGCACATCGATGGCTTTTTGGAAGAAGAAGGATTAAAATAGGTAAATGCAACATTAAAAAACAGAAAGGAAGAGATGAATGACTTATCAGATAAACTGGGATATGGACTCCGTTTTCCCTGGCGGAAGCAGTTCTTCTGCGTTGCGTAAAAAAATGGATTCACTCGTCAACAAAAAGACTGCATACGAAGAAGCAGTTCACAACTGGAATTGGACAGAAGACAAATCGGATTACATAAAACTTGCAGAAATTTTAAAAATGCAGGAGGAGTTGTCCAACGGGCTGTCTGAATCTATGACGTTCACACGAGGGTTGCTTTCTGCCGACGTCACTGACAAAAAAGCCGCTGTCTTGACAAATGAGTTGGGTGAGCTGGCAAGTGAATTGAATTCCGTGAACACAGTGGTGACAAAAAAATTAGTGGCTATGCCCGATAATGAATGGGACGAACTTCTAAAAAAAGAACCTTTCAAAGCCGTTTCATTTGTTCTGACAGAACAACGGGAACAAGGAAACGAATTGTTGAGTGAGAAAGAAGAAGCATTGATCAATGCTCTTTCGAACGATGGTTTCCGTGGCTGGGGCGACCATTACAATTCATTGGTGGCGACAGTCACCATTCCGTTCCAAGAAAAAGACGGTTCCATCACTCACCTTTCAGCAGGCCAAGCTCAAAACCAAATGGAGTCTCATCCTGACACCAATGTACGGCACCAAGTCTTAAAAGACTGGGAGGAAGCGTGGAGTGAAAAGACCTCCCTCTTTGCGGATACGTTGAACCGTCTGGCCGGTTTCCGCTTGGCGAATTACAAAGCCCACGGCGTGGAAGATTATTTGAAACGTCCGTTGGAATACAACCGGATGAAAAAAGAAACGCTGGACACTATGTGGGATACCATTACAGCGAACAAAGGCATGGTGAAAGATTATTTGGACCGGAAAGCCAAACTCCTCGGTTTGGACAAACTGTCTTGGTCCGATGTGGAGGCCCCTTTGAGCGTAGGAGATTATACCGCACGCACATATTCATACGATGAAGCAGCCCGCTTTATTCTGGAAAATTTCAAAAAGTTCAGCGGCGAGATGGCTTCTTTATCGGAGACTGCTTTTGAAGAACGGTGGATCGAGGCAGAAGATCGTCCCGGAAAACGTCCCGGTGGTTATTGTGCAAATCTTCCTGAGAGCGGTCAATCCCGTATTTTCATGACTTTTTCAGGTTCAACAAATGAAGTATCCACTCTGGCACATGAATTGGGCCATGCGTTCCACAGCCACGTCATGCGCGATCTTCCAGTGTTGAACCGACGCTATGCTATGAACGTAGCGGAAACTGCATCTACCTTCGCAGAAATGTTAATCAGCGATGCGACCGTCCGCGAAGCATCTGACAAAGCTGAAAAAATCAACTTACTAGACAGCAAAATTTCACGGGCAGCGACGATGTTCATGAACATCCATGCACGCTTCTTATTTGAGACCCGATTCTATGAAGAACGGAAAAAAGGATTGGTTTCAGATGAGCGGTTGAATGAGTTGATGCTGGACGCCCAAAAAGAAGCATACAAAGAGAGCTTGAACGTCTACCACCCTACTTTCTGGGCAAGCAAACTGCATTTCTATAATACAGGCGTGCCGTTTTACAATTTCCCGTACACGTTCGGCTTCTTGTTCAGCTTGGGCATTTATGCCCGTTCGTTGGAAGAAGGGAAAGCTTTTGAAGAAAAGTATATCGCCCTTCTGCGGGACACTGCATCGATGACAACGGAAGAACTGGCTCAAAAACATTTGGGTGTTGATTTGACAAAACCAGATTTCTGGCAAGCGGCCATCGATACCATTCAAACCGATATCCAACAATTTATGGAGTTGACAGAAGAATATATTTAACCTAACAAAGAAGGCTGTGTGTCTATCACACGAGCCTTCTTTTTAGCTTTTATTTATCTGTACCCTCCGGAACGAAACACCGGATATGCTGGGGCAACACTTTCAAGTTTAACGGCAAAGCATCTCCTTCATCGCCATCGACATTGACAGTCACTTTCTTATTTTCTCGTATCTCAACGGTTCCTTGCTTAAACGGCCGGTAATAAACCGTTTCGTCCTCTGTCACCTTACCGGAGAAAATCTTTGGCACAATGTTTAATTTATCGACAACTTTTCCTCCCTTTAAAGCCAAAGCATGGAGATAGCCGTCGTCCACGGCGGCTTGAGGGATCATCGTCTGAATACCTCCGATGGAATTGCTTAGTGCCACGAGCACCAAGAAGGAGTCAAATTCTGCTGTTTCATCATCCAAAGACAACTGGAAATGCAGCGTTTCATTGTCTTTCAGTGCTCGGGCCCCTTCCATAATGTATGCCATCGTCCCCAGGCGGGTTTTTTGTTCCACAGAAACGTCATGTACCGCTTCAGGAATGGAACCGATGGCCAACACATCCGCAAAATAATGCTCATTCACTTTGCCCACATCAATCAAGCGCGTTGTCAGTTTCGGAATATCTTCAATTGCTTGTTCAGGATTCATCGAAATGCCTAAAACCCTTCCCAAATCATTTACTGTCCCTAATGGGATGAACCCAAAGTCCGGACGGTATTCCTTTTCTGCAATTCCATTGATGCATTCACTGACTGTCCCGTCTCCGCCTAAAGCAAAAACCGCCTCGTACCGATCTTTTGAAGCTTGAGCTGCAAAGCGGGTAGCGTCCCACCTTTTTTCCGTCCAAACAGTTTCTACTTCATCATATTTTTGCTGTAATTTTTCTCTTGCATAAGTTGCATATTCTTCCGCTGTCTCGTTTCCTGAAGAAGGATTCACAATCAGCATCACTCTTGTCATAAGCTTCCTCTTTTCCCTCGTTCGTACGAGTCTTTCTCGGTGCATTCATTTTACCGTATGTACGATCGATAGTTGTACTTTTTTGCCTCAAGAAAAGCGCATCACCCGGGCAGTCAAACTTTCTTTCAAATAAAAAATCCTCGAAAAAAATTTCGAGGATTTGAAGAGAGTCTCTTAATACCGTCCGTATCCGACCAATTTCGGTCCCCAGTAACTACCGTGGACTTCTGTATACGCAACGCCGGTACTTGTTTGAGAGCCGATGAACTTCCCACCGCCCACATATATCCCAACGTGTGTAACCGATCGGCCGTTTCCGCTGAAGAACACCAAATCACCCGGACGGGGATTGGACACTTTCGTGGAACCAGCGTATTGACTTGCAGCAGTCCTTGGAAGAGATTTGCCTGCTCTTTGGAAAACATATGAAGTGAAACCAGAGCAGTCAAAGCCGCTGGTTGTTGTCCCGCCATACTTATTATGTACAAACTGTTTTTATACTTTTTATTGAGTATTTTTCTTTAATCCTCATAAAGTATAGCACTGAGCTCTATTAAAGTGGTTGCGTTATCATTACAAACCGATTGCAAACAGGAAACGTTTTTTGTCACATGATTGAAAAATTTGTATTTTTTGAGAAAAGTGGTGTGTATTTTTTAAGGGAAATCATCTCTTATCTTGCATCCAAAGAGAGAAATGTCTATAATTTTATAGAGGCACAAGGCGCCAACGCACCAAATAGGAGGAAATTATGAAAGATTATCGAGTATTGCTTTATTATAAATATGTCGCCATAGAGAATGCCGAAGCTTTTCGTGACGCACATTTAAAATTTTGTAAAGAGTTAGGTTTGAAGGGACGGATATTGGTTTCTGAAGAAGGAATCAACGGTACTGTCTCCGGTACAGTGGACCAAACTCAAAAATATATGGATACTATGCACGCAGACGAACGTTTTGCAGACATGATGTTCAAAATCGATGAGGCGGACGAACATGCATTCAAAAAAATGCACGTGCGCTACCGTCCAGAGATTGTCTCCCTCAAATTGGGAGAAGAAGACATCAATCCCAACGAAGTGACTGGAAAGTACTTGAATCCAAAAGAATTCCGTGAAGCTTTGTTGGATGAAGACACCATCGTGTTGGATGCCCGCAACGACTACGAGTATGATTTAGGCCATTTCCGCGGAGCGGTTAGACCTGACATCCGCAATTTCCGTGAATTACCGGAATGGATTCGCGAAAACAAAGAAAAATTCATGGATAAAAAAATCGTCACCTATTGTACCGGCGGAATCCGTTGCGAAAAATTCTCCGGCTGGTTGTTGAAAGAAGGATTTGAAGAAGTCGCTCAACTTCGCGGAGGAATTCACACTTACGGCAACGACCCTGAAGTACAAGGTGAGTTGTGGGATGGTAAAATGTACGTCTTTGATGAGCGCATCAGTGTGCCGATCAATAGGAAAGAACATGTGGTAGTTGGACGCGACTGGTTTGACGACCAACCTTGCGAGCGATACGTCAACTGCGGCAATCCAGCTTGCAACCGCCAGTTCTTGTGCTCTGAAGACAACGAACACCGTTATTTGCGTGGCTGCTCCCACGAATGCCGCATTTCTCCAGAAAACCGTTATGTGAAAGAACACAACTTAAGCCAAGCTGAAGTTGCTGAGCGCCTTGCAGTGATTGGTGAATCTTTACCGGAAACTGTCTAATTCTATCGAGTAGGAGATAAATGATTAATTCATTTATCGTCCTCTCACACCACCGTACGTACGGTTCCGTATACGGCGGTTCAATATCTTAAGTAAGCAGACTCTGCCAGGTCTCGTAGTGAAACTACGTTCCACCGGTAGAGTCTTTTCGTTGTAAGCACCCAATGAACTTCAGGTGTTTTTGACAGTCTCCAGTATTTCTTTCTAGAGTAACCAATGCGTTTAGCACTGTCCATATCTAGACCTAAACGCATTAATCTGCTAATCTTAGTACGTGGATTTTTCCATCTTTTTAAAATGA
>NZ_AUCD01000040.1 GCF_000429585.1 Atopococcus tabaci DSM 17538 | reverse complement strand
GGGTTATCCGGTATTAGCCCCGGTTTCCCGGAGTTATCCCGATCTTACAGGCAGGTTGCCCACGTGTTACTCACCCGTTCGCCACTCATCCGCGCTCTGCAAGCAGAGCACTTCAGCGTACGACTTGCATGTATTAGGCATGCCGCCAGCGTTCGTCCTGAGCCAGGATCAAACTCTCGTAAAAGTTTGTAGCTCATTTTTGTTGCATTTGTTGCAGATTTATCATCTGCGGGTGTTGTCTTGACTGTGTCAAGACTCCCTGCACATTTGGTCGTTTTGCTTTGTTCAGTTTTCAAAGGTTCACTTCGCTGCGTTTGTTTTTTGTTTCAGCAGCAACTCTTATATCATATCAACATCTCAATCGGTTGTCAACAACTTTTTGAAATGTTTTTTTCTCACTCAGTTTTCGCTCGCTTTTTTTGGAAGCGTTCCCTTCGTGACTTTTAAGAGTTTATCACGTCCGTTTTTTCTTGTCAAGGCTTCTTTTTTTATTTCTTCACCTTGAGGTTGAACGCGATCGTTTTTGACGACAAGGAATACTTTAACACCTTATTTCAGTTTGGTCAACTCTTTTTTATAAATATTTAAAAAGACTTATATATAAAGAACAAGCAGCCTGTCAGACCGCTTGTTCATAAAGATTGAAGTCGGCAGTTTGTTCCCCGGCATCGTGGTCTTTCGCCACGCCGACTTGTGCGAATCCTGCTCCTGCATAAAATTTGTTCAAATAGTCATTCGATGCCAAGCAATCGAGACGGACAGCTTTCTTCCCTTTGTCTTTTGCTATTTCCAGACTGGCTGCCAACATTTTTGAAGCCACACCCTGCCCAGCAAATTCACGGACAATATTCACTCGGTGAAGGTACATGTAATCTTGACTCTCGTCAATCCCCCATAGCTCTCCATCCCACTCGCTTTGGTGGTCCCATAATACAAACATGCCCGCAGGTTTTCCTTGCACGGTCGCCAGATACACTTCCCCCCGTCGAATTGCGGCCGGTGTATCATGGTGATCTTTTCCTTCCAGTATTCCATTCCACTGCTTGGATCCGATTGACTTCAACCATCCTGCTGTTTGCATCAATATATCTTGAACGATCGGCAGTTCTTCTTCTTTTGCTTGACGGACAGTTACTTTTAATGAATTCATCTTATGCCTCCTTTATATAAGAAAAGCCGTCGATTGTCCTCCCAGGCAGAATTACTGTCTGCCTGTGGCCATCGACGGCTCGAATATGTGGATACTTACATATAAGTGGAAAAATTAAAGGCGTTTGTTCAATTCTTCTGCCAAGTCTTCAAACCCTGGTTTGCCCAACAAGGCAAACATGTTCTTCTTGTACGCTTCAACACCTGGTTGGTTGAACGGGTTAACACTTAGCAAGTAGCCGGAAATGCCCACTGCAATCTCAAAGAAGTAGAACAAGTACCCTAATGTATAGGCATCCGTTTCTGGAATGGTCAACACAAAGTTCGGTACGTCCCCATCTGTGTGGGCCAACAACGTTCCTTGGAAAGCTTTCGTGTTAACAAAGTCCACTTCTTTACCTTCCAAGTAACCCAGCCCGTCCAAGTCTTCTTTTTCAGAAGGAATCACGATGGATTTACGCGGCTTGTCCACTTTAATCACTGTCTCAAACAAGTTCCGGCGCCCTTCTTGAATGTATTGACCAAGTGAGTGCAAATCTGTCGAGAAGTTGGCACTGGATGGGTAGATACCTCGTTGGTCTTTTCCTTCTGATTCACCGAAGAGTTGTTTCCACCATTCAGAGAAGTACTGCAAGGAAGGCTCGTAGTTGACCAACAACTCCGTCACTTTTCCTTTACGGTACAAAATGTTTCTCAAGGCAGCGTATTGATACGCTTCGTTTTCTTTCAAGTTCGGGTTGGTGTACTCTTTTGCAGCATCTGCTGCCCCCTGCATCAATGCATCGATGTCGCCGCCCCCAACTGCGATCGGAAGCAATCCCACTGCAGTCAAAACAGAGAACCGGCCTCCAACGTCATCTGGAATGACGAATGTTTCGTATCCTTGCGCATCTGCTTCGGTACGCAACGCGCCCTTTTCTTTATCGGTTGTCGCAAAAATACGGCCTTTTGCTTCTTCTTCACCGTATTTTTTAACTAGAAGTTCCTTGAACACACGGAAAGCGATGGACGGCTCGGTGGTTGTTCCGGATTTGGAAATAACGTTAATAGAGAAATCACGGTCTCCAATCACTTCAATCAAGTCAGCCAAGTAAGTAGAGCTGATGCTGTTACCAGCGAAAAAAATCTGCGGTGTACCGCACTCTTCTTTGCCCATCACGTTGTAGAATGTGTGGTTCAAAAAGTCCAATGCGGCTTTGGTTCCCAAATAAGAACCGCCGATTCCGATAACAACAAGTACTTCAGAATCCTTTTTAATCTTTTCAGCCGCTTGTTTGATGCGGGCAAACTCTTCTTTGTCGTAATTTTCCGGCAGGTCGATCCATCCCAAATAGTCGCTTCCTGCTCCTGTCCCTTTACGGAGTGTTTCGTCTGCGGCTGTCACTTGAGGCTGCATGTTCGTTAATTCTTCTTCTGTAATGAAACGATCCATTACGTTGCTGTAATCAAATGAAATGTGTGGCATCTTTTTCCCCTCCAAGTCGAATATGTAACTCTTTTTCTACTATTGGTGTTACATCCTTAACTTTAGTCAAAAAAAGGGCAAAAAGCAAGAAGAATTCATTCCGCTTTCATTGCGGCTTGTCAGTCCTTGGTAAACACAAAAACCAGGGCAGGCCCTGTTTTTTTCTGTACTCATAATTGCAATGTTTTTGATTAAAACTGGGGCACCCCAGTGAACTGCCAGTCTTCCAGCGTATGATACAACGTTTCTGAATACTGCCAGGAAAACGCTTCTTTTTTTAATAGGTCTTGTAGTGGTTTCGTTTCTTCATTGGAATACGTAAACACAAAAAGAGGAATACTTTCTTCTTTGACAACTGCATTGGTCAGTTCCGACAATTCCAGATTGGATACATTGAAAGTCAGTACTTCTTTCAAGTTTTCGATGATGCAGGCCATCCCTGTCTTGTTGTGTTCAATGCGGGAAGTCGGCAAGATGAAGCCATCTTCCTTTTTTTTGACAAGAAAGGCGATTCGCCCCTTCTCGTCTTTTGCCATAACTGTACACGCAACATAATGTCTTCCTGTCATTATAGATTACACACCTCTCATTGAAGTTCACTTATGCATCCAAACATTTAGTCATATTCAGCCATCTCGTTGATTTGAGCCAATCCTTCTTCGATCCACCTAGGCATATTGTCTGCCAATGATTGAAACCCTATCGTATTTTGTTTGTTTCCGTATCTCGGACGGTTTTTCCTTGAACGGCGCCGAACCTGTTTTGGTTTTTCCAAACATCTGATGGATAAACTGATTTTCTTTGTGTACTCATCTACATCAAGTACCACTACGTCTACTTCATCCCCGATTTGGATGACGTCTTCAATGGCTTTGACATATCCATGTTTTAATTCAGATATGTGAATCAATCCTTGAGTTTCGTTGTCTAACGCAACAAAAGCTCCATAAGGCTGCAATCCCGTAACTCTCCCTCGTACTTTCATGCCGATTTTGTAGTCCACAAACTCACCTCTTTCGTTGTGGGTTGACTGATACATGAGTTATATACGTAAAAACTGAGCGTTCTTCCAGTATCGCAATTATATCATGTTTCCATTGGATTGAAAACTTAAGTCTTGTTTTCATTCAATGAAGAGGAGGAACAAATATAAAAAAGTGGAAGGAATTTTGTTGAATGCTTTCCTTCCGGTATACTTATTAAAACAGACATTTATTTCAAAAGAGGAGGAAAACAAGAATGTTCTTTAGCGACTCTTTCTCATTTACGCGGATATTGGTTGTAGGTATTCTTTCTTATATATTAATTGTGTTTGTTCTTCGAGTATCCGGAAAACGGACATTGTCTAAAATGAATTCCTTTGATTTCATCGTCACAGTTGCACTGGGATCTGTGCTGGCTTCCATCTTAACCAACCAAAATATTGCATTGATAGATGGAATAACAGCATTTGCGTTATTGGTTGGTTTGCAATTTTTATCCAGCTGGTTGTCGGTTCGGTTTGATTCTTTCGGTGATATGATCAAATCTTCTCCAAAAATGCTGTATTACAATGGACGATTTGATTATGCCGCTATGAAGAAAGAACGCATCCCCAAAAACGAAATTCTTCAAGCTGTGCGTTCAAACGGCCACGCATCCACCGAAGAAATACTGGCTGTGGTTTTGGAAACAGACGGAACTTTTTCTGTTATAAAGAAGCCCGATGACACCTCTGCCGAACATTCAAGTTTAGAAAATGTCAGCACCGCAACCGATGCAGAACAAAAAAAGAACCTTTGAGAGCAAGTGACTCAAAGGTTCTTTTTCAATCGTCTATTTCACATTCAATTCACGTTGGGCTAAAATGAGACTTCCAGTGATTCCTGCGTCGTCACCCAGTCCCGGCGGAACAATGTATGAATTCATTTCCGGCACGGCAACATATCCTGCCATCTTCTCTGTGAATTTTTCACGGATCATTGGGAAAAGTTGCTGTTGTTTCATGACGCCGCCGCCGAGGATAAACTTTTCAGGGCTCAGCACTAAAGCATAGCTCACCAATGCCTGCGCCAGGTAATCTGCTTCCATTTCCCATACGTCATTCCGGTCACCGAGTTCGTGGCCCTTTTTGCCGTACCGTTTTTCAATTGCCGGGCCGGAAGCCAGTCCTTCCAAGCAGTTTCCATGATACGGACAGAGTCCTTCAAAAGAGTCATCCGGATGTGTCCGCACCAACAAGTGCCCCATTTCTGGGTGGCCGAATCCTTCCAGCGGCTGTCCATTGACCACAGCGCCGCCCCCAATACCGGTTCCCACAGTCAAATAGACACACGAGTGGTTTTCTTTGGCTGCACCCTTTTCCAATTCTCCCAAAGCTGCCGCATTGACATCAGTGGTCCATCCCATTGGGACGTCGTAACGCGTTTTGAGCGAACTGAGAAAATCAAAATTCTCCCAAGCCGTTTTAGGCGTTGTGGTGATGTAGCCGTAAGTTGGAGATTCCGTATTGATATCAATCGGGCCAAACGACCCCACACCGATCGCAGCGATTTCGAATCGGTCGAAAAATGCAAACACCTGCTTCATCGTTTCTTCTGGAGTCGTGGTTGGGATCGTCACGCGTTCTTGAATCGTCAACTGGTCGTCGCTGACGGCACAGACAAATTTCGTGCCCCCTGCTTCGATTGCTCCTAACAATGTCATCTCTTTCATCCTCCCGCCTAGTGATTAGTCGTGGATTTCGATTGTTTCGATTACAACGTCTTCTTTTGGTTTGTCCATCATGCCGGTTTCGACTTGTTGGATTGTATTGACTACATCCATACCGTCAACGACATGACCAAAGACTGTGTGACGGTTGTCCAACCATGGCGTACCACCTTTTTCTTCATATGCTTGAACGACTTCTTTCGGATAACCGACATCTTTCATTTGAGCAAGCATCTGTGCCGGTGTGTTTGAAGCCGTTACGATAAAGAACTGGCTGCCGTTGGTTCCCGGTCCGGCATTGGCCATTGACAGTGCGCCGTTCAAGTTGAACACTTCTGGGCTGAATTCATCTTTGAATGGACGTCCCCATAGGCTTTCTCCGCCCATGCCGCTTCCGGTCGGGTCGCCGCCTTGAATCATGAAGTTTTCGATGACACGGTGGAAGATGATTCCGTCGTAGTACCCTTTTTTAGACAAGCCGACAAAGTTCTCGACTGTTACCGGAGCTTGTTCTGGAAACAATTGCACCGTAACATCGCCTTTGTTTGTTTTGATCACTGCAGTTACCGCATTTTCAGCGGGTGTTTGTAATTGTGGAAATTGAGTCATTTCATTGTCCTCCTAGTTTAGTATCTTCTTTATCTTACCGCACGAGGAAACTTTTTGAAACACAAACCTTTTTCGATGTTTTTTTCATCAAGCTTCCCCTTGTTTCATGGTATGATGGTAAGAGAATTTGGACAGGAATCTTCGGTTGACTGTCCGTTGACAAAGGAAGGATCCACTCATGTCTGAATTTATTAACTATCCTCTGGTTGCGGCATTTATTGCCATTATTTTTTCTCAGTTCGTTAAAGTGCCGGTGGCTTACCTGCTGAAACGCAAAACGTCTCTTGCACTGATGACTTCCACCGGCGGAATGCCGAGCTCCCACTCAGCTGGTGTCGCAGCGTTGATTACTGCGTTAACGGTTGACTACGGAGCAAATTCGCCGTTGGTGGCCATTGCGGCTACGTTTGGCGTCATCGTCATTTTCGATTCCATGGGTGTCCGCCGCCAGAGCGGAGAGCATGGAATCATCATCAATGAATTGATTGCAGATTTGGATATTTTGCGCAAGCAAGTGTTTCATCTATCTAAAAGAGAAGAAGTGTATACCCGCGAACATGAACGTCATTCGAGAGAATACCTCGGACATAAACCAATAGAAGTCTTCTTTGGGATTTTGACCGGCATCGCCATTGCATTCATATTGCGGGAAGTTCTCTCTTGGTTTGCTTATTGACCGGCTTGCAAAACATTTTTAAACGGAGGAATTTTTCTTGACTGAAACAACTAAAGTATACGACATCACTATCATAGGCGGCGGACCAACCGGGATGTTTGCCGCTTTTTATGCAGGAATGCGCAATGCCAGTGTAAAAATCATCGAAACGCTCCCTGTGTTGGGCGGACAAGTCGGTCTGCTCTATCCCGATAAAACCATTTACGACATCGGCGGGATGGCAAAAGTCACCGGCAAGGAACTAGTCGATAACCTCACCCGGCAAATGAACCACTTTGAACAGACGGTTTGTTTAGAAGAAGAAGTCATGGATTTTGAAAAAAATGAGGACGGCCATTTTGTTCTCCGCACAGACAAAGACGTGCATTATTCTAAAACCATCCTGATCACAGCCGGAAACGGTTCGTTCCAACCTAGAAAGTTGGCTGTCGAAGGCGCTGAACAGTATGAAGAAACCAATCTCCAGTATTTGGTGACAGAGTTGGAGGAGTACCGCAACAAGACCGTCGTCATCTGCGGAGGCGGTGACTCAGCAGTCGATTGGGCACTGACATTAGAAGGCATTGCCGAAAAAGTGTATCTTGTCCATCGCCGCAACACTTTCCGGGCACACGAGTACCCGGTCACTTTATTGGAACAATCCTCTGTAGAGATTTTAACGCCGTTTGTACCCGATGAACTGCACGGAGACGGGCGTCAATTGGAAGCCGTCACCTTCAAAGAAGCACGCGGAGACCGTAAAAAGACCATTGAATTGGACAAATTCATTGTGAACTACGGCTTTTCTTCTTCCTTGGGTCCAATCAAAAATTGGGGCTTGGAAATGCTCAAAAAAGACATCAAAGTAAACCCTAAGATGGAAACTTCCATCGCTGGAGTTTATGCGGCTGGAGATATCGCCTCATATGATGGTAAGATAAAATTAATCGCTACAGGATTCGGCGAAGCACCGACTGCGGTCAACCACGCGATTCATTATATCGATCCAAAGAAACGCACGCAGCCGATGCAGAGTACACAACTGTCGTTTGAGGATTAACTGAACGGCGCTTGCTGACGCATCGTTAAAATCACATATTAATGGAGGAGAATTATGGTCAAATCAAGCTCTGAGTTACATCGTGTCGCATTGGAATTGCTGGACAGACGGGGTGTCAAATTAGAAGACATCGCCGAGCTCGTCCATTACTTGCAAAAACCGTATATCAAGGAACTGACGTTTGAGATGTGTTTGGATCATGTCCGTTCAGTCCTTTTGAAACGGGAAGTCCAAAATACCATCCTCACCGGTATCCAATTGGATATCCTTACAGAAAAAGGGTTGATGGAACAACCTTTGCAAGACATCATCCGTGAAGACGAAGGGTTGTACGGAATCGATGAAATTTTGGCGCTTTCCATCGTCAATGTTTATGGCTCCATCGGGTTCACCAACTACGGGTACATCGACAAAGTGAAACCCGGCATCTTGAAAAAACTGAACAGCCATGAAGGCGACGAAGTGCACACGTTCTTAGATGACATCGTAGGCGCAATTGCTGCTGCGGCCGCCAGCCGACTGGCACACGACAACCCGGAAATCAGCGACATCATGAAATAACCCGGCTATTTCAGCCAACGCCAAAAGAGCACTTGAAGAAAAATCTTCAAGTGCTCTTTTCATTTGCGGAATGCGTATTTCTTCGTTAAGAAGTACCCTCCGATCAGCATCGCTTCCATCAAGACAAAGGTCAAGATAAAGCAATACATGAAAAAGTCCTGCGGCAACGCCAGGATGATTGGATCGGTAGATGGATTGAAAATCCACGCATCGTTATTGAAAAAGACTTCGTGGAACAAGACAAACAGTCGGTCAAAATTAACCGCCAGGAAAAAGAGCAAGGCGACCGGCACCATACTGGCAACCATGAATGGTTTCACCAACACCCATATGCGGTTGGTTCTTCTCAAATAACGTAAGTAGAAAAATGATCCCACTGCCGTCAAGGTCAGGATGACGTAATCAAGCAGAAACAATCGCTTCACTTCGTAAAAATGGAACAATCCACTCTCAGAACTTGGAAAATCCGGCATGTGCAATTCAGGGATCCACGGCTTGTTTAAGTAATCCAATAAGATATGGTAATTTTCCATCAATGTCTCATGAGTCAATCCCAACCTTTCAGCCAATCCCATCGATTGCGCGGTCCAGCTGTAAAGCGGTGTAAAGTTGATGGTAAATGCAATTGCAAAGCTGAGAATCAACAGCAGCAGACCCGCAATGCCTAAGACATCCAGCGTCCTTCTCTTCATCCTTCAATCTCCCAATCGTCAAGGGATTGGACCGTGTGCGTCGGCTGCAATTGAACGGATTTCAGGTCTTCTTCACTTGTGAAGCCGGTGAATACCAACAACGTGTCAATACCGTTTTCAAGCCCCGCCAAAATGTCAGTCTCGTAGTTGTCGCCCACCATGAGCACTTCTTCTTTTGCCAGCCCGATTCGCTGCAACGCTTCATCCATGATGATGGATTCCGGTTTTCCGATGAATTTCGGTTGCTGGCGTGTCGCTCTCTCCAACAAGGCAACCAAAGATCCGGCTCCGGGAACCAATCCTCGTTCCGTCGGGAGGTTCGTATCTTTGTTTGTCCCGATGAAATGCGCCCCGTTGTGGATGGCCAGTGTCGCCGTTTCGAAATCTTTGTAGGTGACTTCTCTGTCCAACCCAACAACCACCGCATCGGGACTTTCTGTATCCTCTTGAAATCCGGCTTGTTTCAGCGCTTCCTGCAGCCCTTTTTCTCCGATTACGTAGACGGATTTCACGCCCAACGTTGTGAGATAGTCCGCAGTCGCCAAGGAGCTGGTGTACACTTCCTCTTTGTAGGCCTCGATGCCGAAATGGTCGGTCAATCTCGCTGCCACGTCTTCCGGTGTACTGGTGGAGTTATTGGTCAAAAACAAAAAAGGAACGGCCGCTTCACGCAGTCGTTGAATAAAACGAGGGGCTGCCGGGATTTTTTCTGCCCCTTTGTACATCGTTCCATCTAAATCAATCAAATACCCTTTGTACGTTTTTGGCGTCATTTTTTGTCTACCTCCGTTTTCTTGCGGCGAATCTGGAAGCGTGTGTTCCCTTTTTTATCTTTCACCGTCTCTACTTTCACATCTTTTTTCTCTTTTGGTTGTTTCGGTTTGGTGCTTTGAACTTCTTTTTGGACAAAATCCCGTTTGTTTGTTTTGGATTTTTTGGAACGGGAAGACGTCTCTGATTGTTTTGGTTGTTTCTTTGGCTGCCGCGTATCCTGTTTGGCGCGCGGTTTTCTCGAAGAACGTCGGGACCGTTTCTTTTGGGGCCGTTTGCTGTACGCATCAAAATCAGATGACAGTTGTTTCTTGGGATCCAACCGTTTCAAAACAAAATAACTGCACCCAAAACTGCAATATTCCAACAGATAGTCGTCCAAACTGGAAATGCGCATATCGATGGGAACGCGTTTTGCGTCATCTTCATAAAATCCGCGCAGGCGCAGTTTGTCGTAACTGATGTCGCCCACAATGTAATCATATTTCTCTAAAAGTTCGCTGTAGCGAGCTTCCAGCATATCCAAATCCAATGCTTCCTTATAATCGGTCACAATTTCGTAGCGGGAACCATTTAACTTGATTGTCTCTTTATCCACGCGTTCCACCAATTTTGTTTCGGCGTCAGCGGTGATTTCTTCGAGCTCCTTTTCCAAAATCATTTCCTGTTTTTTTTTGTTTTTTTCGGTCATGTCAGTTTATTTCTTTCTCCCTTCAATAAGTGGGTACTGCTTCTTCAAATAATCGCCCATGATGTGTCGGATAAAGTAAGGGAACAGCACTTCGTTTCGACCGCGTTCTTCAATCAGTGGAAAGAACGGCGCAAATAAGAAAAAGTCCACTGTCGTGAATGTGTAATCGGCATTCTCTTTGAGCGGCTCGCCTTTCCATAATGGTTCGCCTGTCTCTTCGCCGAAGTTGATTCCATTGTAACAGATTTCACCAAAGATTTGACCCCTAAATCCGCTGCCCTTGATTCCCCGATTTTTCAATATTGGGCGCTGTACTTCCATGTCCAATAAAAGCTCACGCAAATCACGGCCATTCATGGTTACCTTCACGAGTCTCATCGGGTGAGGCAGCGATCGGTGTAAATCGCTCCGGGTGACGACACCTTCCAGCAGCGGCTGTAAAAACAATCCGGCATTCAAGACAGACGCTTCCGTTCCAGCATAATCCTTGAAAGCCTTCAACCCCACGTCCACCAGTTCAGAGGGCTGGTCCCACTTCACATCGAGCATTTCAGGAAGATGCGCAATTTCCTGTTGCATCAGCAACTGATACCCCAACTGCTGGTACTGGCGGACAAGATCCATCTCATGCCTGACCGGCGGAAGTTGTTCTTGGACGTTTTTCACGCTGGCTTTGGAAGAAAGAACGGCTCCCCCTTCCATCTGCAATTCCACCTGACCGATGTATTCTCCATACCGTCCCGCACCCGCCAAGAGCGTTCGGCCGATTCGTTCTCCTTCCGGCAGCAAGTGATGCGTGTGCGCGCCGAGGATGACAGAAATTTCCGGGAACCGGCCGGCGATTTCCCGGTCGTAATGGATGCCCAAATGAGACAGCAGTACAAAGGTATCCACCCCTTCAGAAAAAAGGTCAATCAGATGCTGGATGGTGTCAAACGGATCTTCCACTTCCCAGCCCAACGGCCCGTAGCTTACCGGAAACGGGTGGGTCAATCCGAAGACGCCCAACCGCTGTCCTTCTTTTGTCCGATAAATGGAAAAGGTCTTGGCCCAATGAGGTTGCAGTCCAGTGTCTTTGTCTTTTAAATTGGCAATCAATACATCGTAGTGAGAATCATCATACAGACGGTTCAATTCTTCTTTTGTGCTCCCGATGCCTTCGTTGTTTCCAATCGTGACAGCGTCGTACAATCCGTCGTTCAAGAGCCGGGTAATGGCCTGCCCGTTTGTTGCTTCCGTCAAAGGATGTGCCCGGTCTGTGGCGTCACCGATATCAAAAGAAAACACGGTGTCCCCTTCCTCTTCTTTCTCCACCCGTTGGTTTTTCAACTCATGCGCAACCCGAGGCCAGTTTTCCAGATGCGAGTGAATGTCGTTTGTATGAAAAATATGGATTGTTTCCATCCTTTTCCCTCCGTTTTCTCTCTTTCTTATTATAACACTCCTTAAAAGGAATGCGTTCTTGGTTTGTGAGGTACGGAAAGAAAAGACATACGGATTCTTCACAGCAAGATAAAAAAGCGGCGCCTAAAGAGGCAGCCGCTTCATTGTTCGTGATACATTTCATCTTCCCGGAAAGCTGCGCGTGTTTCTCGTTCTCCTTTGGTTTTTTCAATCCGTAGCTTCGCCATGTACTCGACCATTTCTTTTGGTTTCCGGATATCGAACGCTTCAATTGGTTCCGGTCCACGCATCGTTTCCCGCTTAATGTACAAGGCGCCGTCTTCCGTCACTTTCTCTTTCCAACGGACGAGACGAATCATCCCCTCTGTCAACTCCAACGCTGTGATGGTTGTTGGGTAGATGCAGCAACCGGTGTTGAAGTACGGTAAGTCCCGTACTTTCGGAAATTTGAACCGGTGCGTATGTCCACAAATCAACATTCTGCGGTGTTTTAAGATCCATTTGCTGTAGTTCCGTTCAATTTTATGCCGCTTGGACACGTTTTTTACCGGACTGGCAGGGTTCTTAATACCAAAACGGTGGAAAAACCGCCAGAAGTACTTCAACGAAAGCATGGTGAAAAACCAAAACTGATCATTGGGGGCATCCCCTTGGTGACCGTGGACCACAAAAATTTCTTGGCTTGTCCGGCGGTGTTTCAACACCACCGCTTCCAACGGTTCCAATCCTTTCAAGAAATCAAAGAAAATTTCATTGTACTCATCGTAGTTGGTGTAGAAGTTCTTTTCAATGTAATCTTGGTCTTTCAAATAGATGTCATGGTTGCCGTACAAACGGATATAACGGTCTTTATCATAAAATTTCTTGATGGCGGCGTACACATCCGCATGAGCGTTTTTGGTGTGCTCAAACTCTGCATATTCGAGCAGCTCTTCGCCGTCCCCTACTTCAAAAAAAGTGTACCCGTTCTCGTAGTATTCATTCAGGGCGTGCACCATCAAGTTCCGGTTTCGAACAAACTCATCGGACATGCTGCCGTCTCCGCGGTGGGCATCGCTCATGAAAACAATCCGTGAGTTGTCGTCAAAATACATTCGTTTGGCATTGTCATACGCATCGGTCAATCGTTTATCTGTAAACACACTTTCACCTCCACTCCGTTACTGACACTTGTTCTTCTTAACGCTAGTATACGTGTTTCTTACGTGGGGGAGAAAAGATTTGGCTTGAGACACTGGACCTGAAAGGCAAAAAAAGCCGGTCAAGTTCAGCCATGTGCTGAACTCGAACCGACTTCAAAGGATATGAATTATTTGAATACGCGGAAACGGTTCTCGTCTTCAATGTATTCTTTTTCTGCAGGTTCCGCTTCAATGGATCCGAAGACCAGTTGTGCACGCAATTTCCAGTTTGCTGGAATGTCCCACTCAGCCGCAACTTTTTCGTCGATGACCGGGTTGTAGTGCTGCAAGTTTGCACCGATGTTTTTCTCTGCCAAAGCAGTCCAAACGTTTGCTTGCGTCAAGCCGCTTGCTTGGTCAGACCAGATCGGGAAGTTTTCAGCATACAATTCGAATTGTTCTTGCAAAGTTTTTACCACGTCTGTGTCTTCATAGAACAAGATGGTTCCTTTTGCGTTGGCAAACCCTTGCAATTTTTCTTGTGTAGCTGGGAAGTTTTCTTCTGGAGTCAATGGTTTCAAGACTTCTTCCGTAATGCTCCACAATTTTTTGTGTGCATCGTCAAACAAAACAACTACGCGTTGAGTTTGGGAGTTAAAAGCTGTCGGGCTCTCACGGACAACCTCTTTTACCAATGAAACAATTTCTTCTTCAGGCATGCTCACGTCTGTTCCCAAAGCATAGATGGAACGACGGTTTCTCAATTCATCAACAAAAGCCATACAGTTAATCTTCCTTTCAATAAATAAGTGATTTACTACACTAGTATACCTGCTTATTTTTTGTTAGTAAAGAGGTTTGAAACATACCGTGTGTTATTTAAGTTTTTCCTATACACTAAAAGAAAGAATATAAGGAGGCCGATAAAAAACATCTTTGTTTTTTATATCAGCTTTTTTCACGTCCCATTCAGTGAAAAGCTCATTTGACTTTCTCAATCACGTCTACTTTTTTTGCCACACCTTGCTTAACAGAAGGGAATTGGCGTATGTTTGTTCTTGTAAGTTGACTTTTCAAAGGGGGATAAAATCGTGTTTTTAAGTGAAGATTTATTAAAAGACATACACAGCCGGGCTGCAGCCTACGACAAAGAGAATGTGTTCCCACATGAAGATTACGCAGCCTTGCAAGAAGCCGGCTACTATAAAGCCTTTGTTCCGAAAGAATATGGCGGCTACGGATTGTCGCTCAAAGAAATTGCCCACGAACAGACCCGCTTAGCAATGGCTGCTCCAGCTACTGCGCTGGGTATCAATATGCACCAAATCATTGTCGGCGTGGCCAAGTACATGTTGCGGCACGGAAACAAGCGCGGCGAACAAATTTTGAACGATGCGGCAGCCGGCCACTTGTTGTCGTTTGCCATTTCTGAACCAGCCAACGACCGCGTGCTCTTCGGTTCCATCTGTGAAGCCAAAGCCGAATCGGACGGCGGCTACCGCTTTTACGGTCCAAAAGTGTTTATTTCCATGAGCGGCGAAGCTTCCCGTATGGTGACCTATGCCCAAGACGAGAACAATGGCGATCCACAGTCGGTCTTCGCCTACATTAAGAACAATTCAGAAACGGTAAAAATCAATCCGGAATGGGACACTCTTGGCATGCGCGGCACTCAATCGTATAATTTGAAACTGGACGGTGCTTATGCAGCAGAAGAAAACATTTTGACAAAAGTGGCTCCCGGTCCAACTTTTGATCCGGTTGTCTTTGGTATTTTTGCCAACTTTGAAATTTTGCTGGCTGCCACCTATCACGGCATCGGCAAACGAGCGTTGGAATTGGGCATCGAAACGGTAAAAAGACGCAAGTCCGTTTCTCAAGGCACCACATATGATCAAGACAAAAATATCCGTTGGCGTATTGCGGAAGCAGCTTTGGTGTTGGATGGGATTCAACCGCAGATTGACCGACTGGCGGATGATGTCGAGAACGACGTGGATCATGGGAAATTTTGGATGCCGCGTTTGTCCGCTGTCAAAAACTACTCTACAGAAGCCTCCCTCAAAGCAGTGGAAGAAATCGTCCGTGCTTCAGGCGGCAGTATGTATTCCAACAAAAATGAATTATCCCGCCTGCTACGCGATGTTTATGCCGGATTGTTTCAACCTTCTGATCAAGAATCCTTGCATGATTCCTGGGCCAATATCCTGTTGGGGCCGATTGAAAAATGATGCAGAAAAAGAGGAGTGCCTCTAGGAAGAGCACTCCTCTTTTCGGCTTTACTTGTCCATAAACAGGCACTTTACAGACAAGTGGGTTCATTTATTTGTCAAGTCCTTAATCTTGTGTAAATTCCTTTTGGTACTGGGGCAGCTTCTTTTGAGCAAAGGGGTGCCCCCTTGCTCAAAAGTTCAACTCTTCTTGCTTTTGTTTCGTTTCTTTCTTCCCCACAATGTGCGTTTGGAAAACTCTTTTTCATAGTCCATCAATACCGCCCCGATTAGCCGGAAAGCTGACTGGGTGTGGGGGAAAATGCGGATCACGCGTTCACGCCGTCTGATTTCCTGGTTAAGGCGTTCCAAATGATTGGTGCTGCGGATAAACGGGTGCCGTTCGACCGGTTCAGTCAAGTATTGGATGGCGTCGTCGAAGCCGTCTTCCAAAATCGCCACCGCTTTTTGGAACCTGCCGGTTTCCAAACAGTCATCCACAAACTGATCTTTCCATTTGCGGGCGTCTTCCGGGCTGACCACATCGAAGACACGTTTGAGCGCCATGGCTACTTCTTTTTTGTCTTTATGGGCGACAGTCATGAGGATATTCCGCTTGAAATGAACCAAGCATCTCTGCCAAGCGGTGCCGATAAATTCAGTTTGAATGGCTTTTTTCAACCCTTCATGGGCATCGGAGATCACCAGTTGCGGGGAATGAAGCCCACGGGCTTTCAACGACTGGAAAAACTCCTTCCATGCCGTATAACTTTCATGGTGGTTCACTTGAAAGCCAATCACTTCTCTTTTTTGGTCTTCATTAATGCCATAGGCAATATAAACCGCTTTGGAGACCACTTTATGGTGTTCTCTTACCTTGATGTACATGGCGTCCGCATAGACATAATCATAACGGGTCAGCCCCAACGGGCGGTTGGCCCATTCATTGACTACAGGATCCAGTTGGGCAGTCAACGAAGACACAAACGATTTCGAGACGCTCTCCCCGCAAAGAGCTTCCACAACCTGTTTGACTTTCCGGGTCGACACGCCGTTGACCACCATTTCCAACATGGACAAGACGAATGCTTGGTCAATCCGCGAATACTTTTCGAATAAAGAGAGGGTGAACTCGCCATTGCGTGTCCGTGGAACCCTTAGGGTTACCCTCCCAATCGTTAAGAGAAGTTCCCGTTCGTAGTAGCCGTTCCGGTAATCGGTCCGGGTCTCCGTCCGCTCGTATGCCTCTGCCTTCAAGTACTCGTCTCGTTCATTTTCCATGATTTCGTTTAAGAGCAAGACCACCGCTGCTTTCGTGACATCTTTTAAGTTAGAGTCCATGATTTCTTCTTTTAACTGATCTGTATCTAGGTTAAAATGTAAGCGGGCCATCATTCATTCCTCCAATGTATATTGTGGTGATTACATTGTACCAAAGGAATGAATGGGGCTCTTTCTTTTTACACAATTATATGGACTCTATCATTATTTCCCTCCACTCTTTACATCACTACAAAAAAATAGAGGCTGTCTCAAAACGAGACAACCTCTGTTTATACTTTTACTCCCCAACCATTCCGTCGCCATCTCGGTCGTCCATGTATTGGTACAACCAATGGTCGCTTGTGATCGGCATGGAGAAGCCGGCATCTTTAGCTTCTTGGATGGTGACTCTTCCGTTTCCGTTGGCGTCCACGGAAGTGGCGTCCACGGAAGACACATCGCCGCCTGAAGTGCTTGTTTCCGGTTCTTTTTGTTTCGGTTGTTCTTTCGGTTCCGCCGGTTTAGAAGATTCTTTGGATGAAGATTTCTTTTCCGACTCGCCTGTCAATCCTTGTTCTTCGTTGTATTCATCCGGGTCGACGTTCGCAAATTCGTCCACAACTTGGTTCCCGTTCACAGTGTACGTATATTTGTAGCTGCTTGGTGTCTGGGTGGTGGTATTTGGATACGTAATGATCGCTTCAAAGTCCGTGGCACCGCCTGCCTGTTGGATGGTGCGTTCCATATACGCTTGATCCCCGTGACGGTTCAATGTGTTGTTTTGTGGCGTGATGTTGTAAGCATTCGCCACCCCGCCCAAGGAGTCCGCAATGACGTGTCCTTCATCCAAAGTGGCACTTTCCGTACCCGGCACCTTCGCTTCATCGTAATAATAACGTCCGTTTGAGTTCACCGGCTCGCTGTCGTCGTCTTGCAAGATGATTTCTTCTGCCACAACACGTACCAACTGCCCGTGTTCGTTTGTGAACGCCCAGTATTCGCGGTCTTCAAATCCGATGTTCACAACAACATTGGCTTCGCGGTAGCCGGAAAGGTCTCCGCCGTCTACTTCAATCAGTTGGTTTTGCGTATCAGGGACGGACGTTTCTGCTTCTGCCACTGTTTTTGGTTCTCCGTCTTCTTTCTCATCTTTCGCTGCTGTGGAGTCTGATTTCGACTCATTCTCTTCCACTTCTTCTGTCGTGTCTTTTGAAGAATCTTTTTCCTCCACGTCTTCTGCGGTATCCACAGAATCCATTTTAACTGTGGATTCAACCGATGCATTTTCGCTTGTTTCTTCTGCTTCTTCCGTTGGAGCACAAGCACCCAAAAGCACGGCACTGGAGGCCAACAACAACCATTTCTTCAAATTCAAATGATGACTCCCTTTTCTTAAGTTTGTTTTAATGCTCTATGCACAACCACTTTATTTTATCATAAATTTCAACATTTATTTGTGAATTTTATAAATACTTTTCCACCAGAGAAATATGATTTGCAAAAAATAAACACCCTCCTTTTTCCTTTGAGGGTGTCGTTGCTTGATGTTATAAATTATTCGCTGTTTTTCAGAAAATATCCCATATGCTTCTCCAAATACACGCCTTTCAATGACTCGGTATCGGCCTCTTCTCCATGGCGATCCAGTAGGTATTCGATGGCGTCCATCGCTTTGCGGACGGCGGTCTTTAAGTCTTTTCCGTTTAACTTTTCCGCCAGCATCACCGAAGAAAAAATATCCCCGGTTCCGCCGAAACTCACCGGCTTGATCTCAAACGGGAAGAAAAAGTCTTCTTCTGTTTCCGCATCGTAACCATAGACGGCTTGCTGCTCCTGTCCGTCTTCATCTAACGGCACACTGGTGATAACGACAGATTTCGCGCCCTTCTCACGAAGTTTCTCAGCTAGCGCTCCTGTTTCTTCTATTGTAAGTGTTTCTTTAGGTGTGGTCTCGCCAATCAAGAAGCTCGCTTCAGTGTAGTTGGCTTTCACCACATCGGCGATGCCCACCAACCCGCGCATATGTTCCACCGTTTCTTCTTTAACGCCTTTGTACAACCGGCCTTTGTCGCCCATGATTGGGTCCACCATCACGAAAACATCGTTTGGCTGTTTCTGCACAAAGTCTTTGATGAGGTCCACTTGTTCGTTTGACGCGATAAAACCCGTGGCAATGCTGTCGAAGGTGAAGCCCAACTCTTCCCAAACCTGCATCGTGTTTTTCATGTAATCTGTTGTGTCTAACAGATCGTACTTCCCATAGCCGAATGTATTGGAAATCAATGCAGTCGGCAACGTATGGACATCGATTCCTTTGGCGGACAACACTGGAATCATGGCCGCCAGCGCCATCTTCCCATATCCCGGAAGGTCATTGATCAATAAGACATCTTTTCTTTCGCTCACTTGCAGCTCTCCATTCCTCAAACATTGTCTTTTCATTATACCAAAAATAACGTATACCTGAGTTTTTGCACCACATAAAAAATGAATATTGAGAAAAAATGCGTATATTAATTTTGGAAGAATTAAATATATATTAATGAGGTGATGGAAATGGGGCAATATTATTGGACGTTAAATATTGATAGGAAAGAAAGGTTAAATCCGCTGTTGTATGGTCAAGGTTTAAAAATGGTAGAACATATGTGGGCAGGCAATAGTTTTTTGTATGAGTTGCTGCATCTATTAGCGGGTGATTGGAAAGGAGACCGGTTGTTTCACCATGGTGATTATGCGGAGGATATACCTGAAGAATTTAACTTTAATTATCAAGAGCATACAGGCAGTATACTGACCTATGACCCATACGATGGCTACACCTTTTTAAAAGACCACTGGGTTGAAAAGATGGATGATCTATGGAATCAATTTGCCGCGCGACATGTACTGGTTAACTACGATAAAATGGTTTATTGCGAAATCAATTGCCGCGCAGTTGCTTCTTCAGGTGACCGCATTTGCCCTCTCCCGCTTTTATTATCAGACAGCAATGTGATTGCCTCTGGAGATTACACTGCTTTCTCTGATTATCGCTCTCTCCGTTCATGGACATATAATCGGATTGGCGTCGAACCTAGAGAAGCTTCTATCCTTTTAAAAATGAATGAAATAGAATATAATTTTGCCTGGTAAACAGAAAAAAACGGTTCTATAATATTTGGTGTTGGTGAATCAAATGGTTCACCGGCACCTTTTGTGTGTTTAAAATGTAAAAAGGCCAGTGAACCCCTATAATTAAGTTACCACAACCAAACGATAGGAGGATTCACATGACCCAGTTTCATTTTACAAAAGAACTGCTCGGATTGAAAGAGAAAAATATCGTATTGGACGACCAACCGGTCACCACCCAAAAGAAAAGCGGTGTAGACCACATGGTCCTCCACGGAACGTTGACGTACCACCCTGACGGGTGTCCTGCATGCGGTGTGAAAAACGAGTCGTCAAAGGACATCA
>NZ_AUCD01000039.1 GCF_000429585.1 Atopococcus tabaci DSM 17538 | reverse complement strand
CATTCGTTGTTACTACTAAGCGCTGACGAGACCTCCCCGGGTAAGAACGACAACCTTCTGCTCATGTCACTGCTCCATTTACTGTACAGGATTCGGGCAGTATCGGACTTCACTTTGTTTAGCAAGCTCATCCGTCCTGATTCAGCCTTTGTATGAAGTTTCTGTTCGTCAGTGCAAGCATTTGCGTCCGTCTTCCTTCAGATTCCGCCTCACGGCGGACACCCTTGACTTTCGCTAACAGTTCCTACTGCCAAGTCTGTAGTGGACTTTCACCACCAAGTTGTCGCCCATGCCGGGCGCACTAAAAAGAACAGCACGGGCATCGATACATGTCCGTGCTGTTTGTGTATGCAGTGAGTTAGATGGGCGGGGATGGAGCGGTCGGCAGGCGGCACTCTGTTTAGTGCGCATTCATCACAAAGCTGTTCAAAGATTCCACAGCGCCGAGTTTGGTGATCTGGCGCATCAATTCGATGTAACTGGAAAACACCGGCTCCAAGTGGTCAAGTGTCAGTTCTTTGGCCGTCGCAATTTCCCATCTCGCATCATCTAACTCGGTTGCCGGGACGGATTCGGTGGAAATCAGTTCCCAGCCCGTTTCCGTAAAGAGGTCTTGCACAATTTTTTTCGTGACAATGGTCCGCACATTGGCATCGGTTGGGTTGAAACGCGCATATAACCCTTGAAGAAGAATCGCTTGGGCATGCGCTAACTGGGAGACCGAAGCAGGCTGCAAGTCCCAATCCGACACGCATATCCGTCCAGCCAGTATCCGCAATTTTGCCAGCATATTGGCCAGTTCATCCACAGAAGAAAAATAGAAAAGGGAGTGCGACAAAACGGCGACATCATACGAACCGGTGAACCCGTCTTCCGTCACATCCGTTTCAAACGAAAAAGTGATGCGGTCTCCGATGGGGGAACGCGAAATATACTCCGCCGCTTCTCCAACAGTGACGGGTGCCCCGTATCCCTTCTCCGCGATATCCACTGCATGCACGTGGCCGTTTTCTCCAATCGCGTCCGCCAAAACAACCGTTGTGTCTCCTTGGCCGCATCCCACTTCCAACACCTTGTCTCCCGGGCGGATGTCAAATTTTTCGACCAGCCGCATTCGGTGGGCGGTCTGCCGCTGCTGAATCACCAAATCGTCTCCATAAAATTTCATATACGATAACAACTCTTCTTGTTTGGACATGGGCCGGGTCTCCTGTTCGCTTTTCATTCAACTTACTACAAATAAGGCGAATCTTCCAATAAAAACCAAAAGAGTGCTTGAGTTTGTCAACTTCGTGATTTGTTGTAGAATGAGTATGACTGACGGGGTTGAATAAAAGATGGCCGTCAAGTGAATGGAGCAGCAGTGGGAGGAGTAGCGGGATGAGATCATACGCGGTAGTGACACCAGCTTATCGACCGACAGAGCAGTTTCCGGGGTATATTCGCCAACTGATTGATGCGGGCGTAGCTGAGGTGATTGTGGTGAATGATGGAAGCGGGCCGGAATTTGATTCGGTTTTTAAAGCGCTGAGCCACTTGGACCGATGCACTCTTTTGCGTCATGAGCGGAACAGCGGCAAAGGAGTGGCGTTGAAAACGGCCTTCCGTTACTTTATGAAGCAGGATGCTGGATGGAAAGGGTTGGTCACCGCCGATGCAGATGGTCAGCATGCGGTTGAAGACGTCTTGAGAACCGGAGACAAATTGGTGGAAAATGAAGCCGACTTTGTTTTGGGCATGCGGACGTTCGAGCCACGTGAAGTTCCCCTGCGCAGTATGATTGGAAACACGCTCACAACGAATGTATTCAAATGGTTGTTTGGCTATTACATACGCGACACCCAAACAGGCCTGCGCGGCATCGCTTCGGACCAAGTGGACTGGATTTTGCGTTTGCGCGGAGAGCGGTATGAATATGAAATCAATATGCTCATCAACATCGCCAAAAGACGGAAGCGGTTATTGGGCGTGGACATCCAAACCATTTACCATGACCGCCACATTTCCTATTACAATACGTACAAAGATTCGTTTAAGATTATTTGGCAGCTGATGCGGGGATATGTGCTTCCGCCGCATCGAACTGAAGTCTAAGAAAAGAACAGGAGGGATCAGTTGAGGAAGTTGGAGTACGGAAAGTTATTTAAATTCACTCGGGGAGTGGTGCGGCTGGCAGTCCCTCGTTACCAAGCAGCTTCCCTTCCTGAGAGCGAAGAACCGATTGTATACGTGGCCCATCATCAAAACATGAAAGGACCGGTTACCGTGTTGGCCTGGCTCACTCAACCGGTGCGAACATGGGTGTTCAGCGTATTTCTTGACCAAAAAGAATGCTTCAACCATTATATGGACTATACGTTCACTCAACGTTTTGGGTGGCCGCGTGCATTGGCGAAATTGGTTGTTTGGCCGCTGTCTTTTTTCATTACCGATTTGATGAAATCCGGAAAAGCCATACCTGTGTACCGAAAATCAAAAAAAGTGATGCACACGATGAAGTTGAGTGTGGAAGCATTGCAGAATGGAGAAAACATCCTGATTTTTCCGGATGTGGATTACCAAAGTGATTCCGAGGAAGTGGGAGAGATTTACGAAGGCTTCCTCTTTGTGGAAAAATATTATCACCGAAAAACCGGCAAACACGTGGCGTTTGTTCCATTGTATGCCGACAGCCACACACAGACGATTCGTGCAGGAGAAATCATCCGGTTCAAAGAAGAGGCCTCTTTTGTGGAACAGCGGGCGGAAGTGGCCGAACAAATCCAGGCTGAGTTGAACCGATTAGCCGATTTGTCAGCCGCATCCCAACAAGCAGCCGGAACCCCATTCAACTGATATGCGTCCGTCACTCAGCCACTTTCTGACAGAGCGCTCAATCGATAAAGGAGCGATTTGTTTTGACAAAAGAGATGAGATATGGAGACGACTACAAGAAACTGCCGCTTTACAGCAAAGAAACCGGACAAGGGACAGAAGTGCGTCCCGATGTGTATATGTATACCGATTGACCATCTGGGATCCGTAATTGAATTGGCAGAAGAGTGGGACTGCCCAATCTACGCCCACCCGGAAGAAATGCCGTATGTGACCGGGAAAAAAGGATATCCGACTCCAGATGCGACGGTAGAAGGTGGAATGGTAGCCAAGTTGTCGCCGACCTTTCCGGTGGACCCGATTGATTTGGAGAGCTGGGTAATGGCGTATCCGGAAGACGGGACAGTTCCGCACCTTCCGGAATTTCAATGGATTCATGTTCCGGGGCATACGCCGGGACAAGTGGCTTTGTTCCGTGAAAAAGACCGTCTGCTGCTTTCGGCTGATGCGTTTGTGTCCACTAAGCAGGAGAATTTGTATCAAGTGGCCACGCAGCAGTTTGAAATCAACGGACCGCCGGCGTATTTGACGACGGATTGGGAAGCCGCCAAAGAGTCCGATATCCGACTGCAACAACTGAAACCAGAATATGCCGTCACTGGGCACGGACCTGCAGCCCGCGGGGAAGACTTGCAAACAGGCTTGGAGCGGTTGGTGGAACGATGGGAAGACGAGGTCGTCCCGGATCACGGACGGTTTGTAGAAGATGAAGAAGAATAAATGAATAAGAAAGAAACCCGCTTGTCTCTGATGCGACAAGCGGGTTTTAACTTACATAAAAAAGAGAGCGTGACAAAATGCGTTTAGACCCGAATCTTTAACGCATACCATATCCGTAAACCGCTAAAGCGGCAACGGCTATGGCAACTGGAGCGAATAAGCGCATGAGGGTCGAAGGCCATCAGAGCATTATTGAGGTAAGGAGGCACTGCGGGCAGATGCCCAAGTGTATCATGACTATACGTTGCTAAAGCAACTACAGTCATGACAAAGTGGATGTCGGGTCTGCATTTTGGAACGCATTTTCACTATACTATTCGAAAACGCAAAAGAGGTCGGGACTATTGTCCCAACCTCTTTAAGAGATTGTGTGAACCATTAGTCGCGGCGTCTTCCGCTGAACAGCAAGAACAGTCGCAAGACGTTCAAGAACGACGCAATCGCTGCGGCGACATACGTCAACGCGGCTGCGCGCAACACTTTTTCCGCTTGTGGAACTTCTTCTGCGGTCAAGATGCCCGAGTCTTCCAAAATCGCTATCGCGCGGTTGGACGCATTGAATTCCACCGGCAACGTCACCAGTTGGAAAACCAAAGTCAGTGAGAAAAACAAAATACCGAGGTCAATCAACGTCTGGTTGCCGCCGAACAAGAACCCAATCAAAATCAACGGAATGGAAATTCCTTGACCAAAGTTGGTGATGGGAACCAAAGCGGTGCGCAGGCGAAGGGGACCGTAATTCACATGGTCTTGAATGGCATGACCAGCTTCATGGGCCGCAACTCCAATGGCCGCAACCGAAGTGGAATTCCGTGTCGTATCCGATAAACGGAGGACGTCTTCTTGTGAGTTATAATGGTCGGTCAAATTTCCGCGGATACCTTCCAAACGCACATGCTCCAGACCGGCGGTGTCCAAAATCATGCGGGACACTTCTGAAGCGGTGTATCCATTTTTGCTTTTTACTTGGCTGTATTTGTTGTACGTGCTTTGTACATATCCACTAGCAAGGCCGGATATGGCCAGTCCGATGAGGATGAGGATATAAGTTGGATCCCAAAAAAAGATAGGGAACGGCATGGGATATTCTCCTTTCAATTCGTCCAGTTCAGTATCTAGAACAGTCAATTTCTTATCACTGTTTATTATACCATACTTGGTTTCAAGCACCAGATAGAGGATTTGAAGATTTCAGGATTTATATGTGAAAAGAAAAAAAGGAAGAGGAAAAAGTTTAGTAAATTTACTTGAAATTATTTACTAAAGCGCATACAATGAAAGCGAAGGCAGGAAAGAGACCACCAAAAGGAAAAGGAGACGAACGAATGGACACACAGAAATTGGAGAAAACATTCACGGAACTTTTCGGCGAAGCAGAACCGCAGATTTTTTTCGCACCGGGAAGAATCAATTTAATCGGCGAGCATACAGATTATAACGGAGGAAATGTATTCCCGGCGGCCATCACGTTGGGTACATACGCCGCTGCCCGCAAACGTGAAGACCGGCAATTGAATTTCTACAGCCTCAAACTTCCGGAAAAGGGAGTGATATCTGTTTCATTGGATCACTTGGAATACAAAAAAGAAGACAATTGGGCGAATTATCCCAAAGGCATGATCAAATTTTTGAAAGAAGCGGGGCACACCATTGACCAAGGGCTGGACATCGTATATCACGGAGATATCCCAAACGGTGCCGGTCTGTCGTCTTCTGCATCCATTGAAGTGCTGACCGGGGTAGTGGTGGAACAATTATACGATTTGACATTGGAAAGACTGGATTTGATTAAAACTGGACAAAAAGTTGAGAACGAATACATCGGTGTTCAATCCGGAATCATGGACCAGTTTGCGATAGGCATGGGACAAAAAGACACGGCGTTGTTGTTGGATACCCATACATTGGAATACGAGCGGGTGCCGATTAAGCTGGAGAATGAAGTGATTGTCATCATGAACACAAAAAAACGGCGGGAATTGGCGGATTCCAAATACAATGAGCGGCGCAGTGAATGCGAGCAGGCTTTGAAAGAACTCCAACAGGTCCTGCCTGTTTCTTCATTGGGGGAAATGGACGAAGCTGCCTTTGACGCCCACCAGCACGTATTGACCGACGAGACACTGGTAAAACGTGCGCGTCATGCCGTGTACGAAAACGGACGGACGCTGAAAGCCGCAAGTGCGTTGAAAGCTGGAGACTTGCAAGCGTTCGGCCGGTTGATGAACGAATCCCATATCTCTTTGCGTGACGATTACGAAGTGACCGGAAAAGAGTTGGACACGCTGGTGGAAGCTGCATGGAAGCAGCCGGGCGTCATCGGCGCCCGTATGACCGGTGCGGGATTCGGCGGTTGTGCGATTGCATTGGTGGGAAAAACGCAGGTGGATACCGTCATTGAACAAGTTGGAAAACAATACGAATCCGCAATCGGTTATCCAGGGGAGTTTTACATTGCGTCCATCAGTGATGGCGCGAAAGAATGGAAGGAGGAGTGAGGCGGGTGACTATCGATCAAGTTGTGACGGATTTTATGGCATCCACGGTCCAAAACGAGTGGATTCTGCCTGAAGATCGGATCTACCTCACCAACCGGCTGCTTGAATTGTTGGATAAGAAAGACTACGACCTTTCTTTGCCGGCTTCCAAGAACAGAGAAGAGCCGCTGGTGCTGTTGGACCGGTTGGTGGAGTTTGCGGTGAATACAGAAGTGATTGAAGATTTGACGGCCGAGCGCGACATTCTCTCCGCTAAAATCATGGATCTCTTCACGCCGCTTCCCTCGGTGATCAACCACCGTTTCTGGACATTGTATGAAGACCAGCCTAAAAAAGCGACCGACTACTTTTACCGGCTCAGCACCATGAATGATTACGTAAAAACGAGAGACATTGCACGGAACATTGAGTTTACGTATGATTCCGCATACGGTCCGTTGGAAATTACCATCAATTTGTCCAAACCTGAAAAAGACCCTAAGCAGATTGCACTGGCAAGAAAACAACAAACAACCACTTCGTACCCGGCATGCGCTCTGTGTATCCAAAATGAAGGCTATGCGGGACATTTGAATCATGCTCCCCGCACCAACCACCGGGTCATCCGGATGCAGTTGAACAATGAAGTGTGGGGATTCCAGTACTCCCCGTATGCGTATTACAACGAGCATGCGATTTTCTTGTCTGAAGAACACCGGCCGATGAATGTCGACAAAGTGGCATTGGGTAATTTGTTGGACATCGTCACACAGTTTCCGCATTATTTTGTCGGCTCGAACGCCGGGCTTCCAATTGTGGGCGGCTCCATCCTTTCCCATGATCATTATCAGGGAGGGCGTTACGAGTTTCCGATGGCGAAGATGGATGTTGAGCGAACCTTTACCATTGACCGGTATCCAGAAGTGTCTGCTGGAATTGTAAAATGGCCGATGTCGGTCATCCGTTTGCGCTCAAGCGATAAAAAACAGCTCCTCGATGCGGCAGGTTATGTGATGGATTCCTGGGCGGACTACACGGATGAAGAGGCGATGGTTTACGCCTATACAGACGGAGAGCCACACAATGCCGTGACCCCGATTGCCCGGCGCAGAGGAGACGAGTATGAACTGGATATGGTGCTGCGGAACAATTTGACGACGGAAGAGTTTCCGGATGGACTGTACCATCCCCATCCTGATGTGCAGCACATCAAAAAAGAAAACATCGGCTTGATTGAAGTGATGGGGTTGGCTATTTTGCCGCCTCGACTGGAGACGGAGTTGAAAGAGGTCGAGCGGTTTTTGCTGGACGAACCGGCTGATGTGGCGGAGTACCATCAACCGTGGGCAGACCGGTTGAAAAAAACGCAGACTCCGATTACAAAGGAGAATGTACGTGGCATCATCCAAGAAGGGGTCGGAGCTGTGTTCCAACGCGTGTTGGAAGACGCCGGTGTGTATAAACGCACGGAAGAAGGAAAAGCAGCATTTTGGCGGTTTGTTGAAACGCTCGGCATCCAGAAAGAAAGTGAGAACAAACACGTTTCGATCAAATGAATGAGTTGCTTGAACCGATCAGCAAACAGGAGGGAACAGCTATGAAAGTCAACACAAGAGTCTATGGAACCATCGATGAAACAGAAGTATATGAATACACGATCACCAACAGTGCCGGCGTGTCGCTTTCCGCCATCACATATGGTGCGACAGTGACCGCCGTGAATGTGCCGGACCGCGAAGGGAACAGCGAAAATATCACCCTTTCACTGGCATCTCTGGACGATTACGTCACCCACCGTCCGTTTTACGGCGCAACCATTGGAAGAGTGGCGGGACGGATTGCCAGAGGAGAGTTTGAGCTGGATGGAAAAACCCATCATCTGGACGCCAACGAAGGAGAGAATCAGCTTCATGGCGGACCAGACGGGTTGGACACCAAGATTTGGGAAGCGCGGATTGAAACGGAAGAAGACGCTGCCGCGGTGATCTTTGCTTGTACAAGTCCGGACGGGGACAATGGGTATCCAGGTAATTTGGATGTGGAAGTCCGCTACACGTTGACCGAAGCGAACGAATGGAAGATTGATTATACCGCTGTGACGGATAAGCCGACATTGTTCAATCCTACCAACCACGTGTACTTCAACTTGACCGGCGACGTGACGAAAGAGGTATTGAATCATGAGTTGACATTGTCTTGTGAGCGAGTGGGTGAATTGGATGCGGAGACGCTTCCGACAGGCGGATGGATCGAAGTGGACGGCACACCGTTCGATTTCCGGGAAGGAGGAAAGGTAGCGGCATGCGCTCGATTGGACCATCCACAGACGCAGCTCGTGAACGGCTTTGATCATCCCTTCCTATTAGACCACACAAGCGATGATCCGGAAGTCGTGCTGTTTGATCCGGAAAGTGGACGCCGGCTGCGCATGTATACCGACAGGGAGAGCGTCGTGATATTTACCCATAACGGCGAAGTGGACGCCTATACCATTGCTGGGCAACCCGTACGGCAGTATGCCGGCCTCACGTTGGAAACTCAGACACTGCCGGATGCGGTTCACCACGACCAATTCGGGGACATCACCCTGCGTCCGGGAGAGACCTTCCGTTCACAGACCATCTACCAGTTTGATTGGCTGATGACGGATGAACAAGCGTGACACGAAAGGAGGGAGCACATGGCGACCCTTAAAGACATAGCTGAAAAAGCGGGCGTTTCAAGTGCGACCGTTTCCCGTGTGTTGAACTGCGACGAGACGTTGTCTGTGGGAGATGAAACAAAAAAACGGATTTTTGAAGCGGCGGAGGCGTTGAATTACACCAAATATCGGCGCAAAAAGAAGCAACCGTCCGGAAAACTAGCCATCGTCCATTGGTACTCGGAAAAAGAAGAACTGAACGATTTGTACTACTTGTCCATCCGCTTGGGCGCAGAGAAGCGTGCCGAAGAAAAAGGATACGACTTTATACGCGTGTACCAGCAGACGGAGGGATTGTTTGAGGAGAAAGTGGACGGCGTATTGGCGATTGGAAAATTCAGCCCGGAACAAATCGAGGAACTGGCCTCCAAAACAACCGCAGTAAGCTTTGTCGATTTCAATCCCGTTTCCCCTGCTTACGATGCGGTATTGGTGGATTTTCAGGCGGCTGTTGTTCAAGTATTGGATTATTTTCTTGAGCAGGGACACACCGCTGTCGGCTTTTTGGCGGGAGAAGAAATGTACAGCGACCGCTCGGGGAAATTGGTTGACCCGAGGCAAGTGTGGGTGGAGCGTTACTTGAAAGAAAAAGGGTTATACAACGAGAGGTACATCCGCTCGGGTCCATTCACAGTCGAAGCGGGCGAAAAAAATATGCGTGACTTGATCTGCACGCTTGAAAAAGACCTGCCGGGAGCATTTTTTGCCGCCAATGATGCGTTGGCGATCGGCGCATTGAGAGCCTTGCAGAGAGAAGGTGTGCAGGTGCCGGAGCAGGTCAGTATCATCGGATTCAATGATATCAGCGTGGCCAAATACGTTTCCCCGCCTCTCAGTACGGTGAAGGTGGATACTGAAGCAATGGGACGGGCGGGCGTCGACTTGTTGATTGAACGCCTGGAAGAAGGGCGAAGCGTATCGAAGAAAGTTTATTTGCAGACGGACCTGGTTATACGGGAAAGCACACACTGAACAAGGCAAACCCATTAAGGAAACGCTTTGAAAAGATACATGATTCGTTTGAGATAGTGTATATTTATCGAAATGTTTTGTCGTGTGTTTTATAATGAAACGGAAGAAGGAATTTTTCTGGTTGTCCTTTCAGTCACTTGTCCAATTCCAAATGAAAAACGTGTACGCAGGCGTCGTTGTCCAGTCAAACGCAGAGCACACGGGAATCACTTGTAAGAGGAGGAGTAACAATGAAGGTCGAAGATACCTCCAGAGAACATGCAGGGAGAATTCGTTCGATAAAACCCTTTGGAATGAAAGACAAATTGGGCTACTTGCCCGGCGATTTAGGAAACAATATGTCGTTTATGCTGTCGAGCACTTTTTGATGGTCTTTTACACAGAAGTATTGGGCATCAATCCAAATATGGTCGGAACACTGTTCGTTGTGGCGCGGTTTGTGGATGCCGTATCCGATGTCGTTTTTGGAAAACTGGTCGATCGTTCCAAGGAGACGGAAGCCGGAAAATTCAAACCATGGATCAAGCGGTTCGCCGGCCCAGTGGCGTTGGCCAGCTTCTTGATGTACCAGACAGCGATGGCCGGAGCTCCAATGACACTTAAAGTTGTCTATATGTATGTCACCTACCTTTTGTGGGGCAGTCTTTTTTATACAGCTATCAATATCCCATACGGGTCCATGGCTTCCGCCATTTCTCCCAACCCGGATGAACGCACGCAATTGTCGGTTTACCGGGGAATGGCCGCGACACTGGGTGGTATGTTTGTGGGAACCATTTCTCCACTCTTTATCTACACGACAGATGAGGCCGGAAACCAAATCGTCCGGGGCGGCTCAGCATTCGTGATCGTGGCAGGGATGTTCTCCCTTTTGTCGTTATTGTTTTACTTCATTTGTTATAAATGGACGACTGAGCGCGTTCGGGTGACACAAACAGGAGCAGAAGATGTCTCGTTGCTGCAGTCATTTGCACAGATCTTCAAATCGCGTTCTCTGTTGGCCATTACAGGAGCATCCATTTCCCTGCTTCTTGTCATGATGATGATTCAACAGATGAACAACTACATTTTCCCGTTTTATTATGGAAGTGCCGCGGGAGTTTCTCTAATCAACTTCATTAATCCATTAGTCAGCCTGCTGGTTGCTTTTCCATTGGCCAGTGCGTTGGCACGACGGTTCGGGAAGAAAGAAGTGTCCAGCATCGCCATGTTCATCGAGTCGGCTATCTATGCTCTCTTATTTTTCTTGAGACCGGAAAACATGTATGTATTCATGGTTGGAGTGATTCTCGCTTTTGTGAGTGTAAATATCTTCAACGCCACTGTCTGGGCGTGTATCACCGACGTCATCGATGACCATGAAATTCAAACGGGGCACCGTGAAGACGGGATGGTGTATGCCGTCAACTCCTTTGCAAGAAAAGTAGGGCAGGCATTGGCAGGAGATGCAGCCGGTTGGGCCTTGTCTTGGATAGGATACAATTCAGGCGCGGGTGGACAGCAAGCTCCTGAAGTGCTGGAAGGGATTTTTAATATATCCGTGTTGGTCCCGGCAACCGGCTTTTTGATTTGCGGGTTGATTTTGATGTTTGTTTATCCGCTGTCGCGGAAAAAAACATTGGAGAACCAACGCATCCTCTCCGAAAAAGAGTAGTGAAAACACAAACTTAAACAAAAATACTCCTTCATCGGAACTTTGCCCGTTGGAGGAGTGTTACTTTTTTTATGAGAAATGACCATTTTTTTCGAATGCATCGTCCTGTGGTTGATAACCCAATTTTACTCGTGCTTCTTCATAAGACAGGCGCGGGAAGGTGTTTTTGGAAATGCCGTTTACAATCAAAAACGGTTCTTCAAGCGTTGCTTCCAAGCAGCAGTCCACCAGATGATTCATATCTCTGGCAGAAAAATACATCGCCATGCCGTTCTTGTCCGCGTCTTTATCCAACTCGCTGTCGTCTTGTTTGTAATCCGCGATCCGGATGCCGATGGACTCGATGCCATTTGTATACGCATGGTAATTGGCTAAACCCTCCAAGTACACTTTCGATACGCCGTATAAATCCGCCGGCCGGACCGGGTCGGTGGCTTTGACTTGTACGTAATCTGGGTAAGCGTCCACTGCATGGATGGAACTGGCGAAGATGATGCGCTTCAATGCTTTCGCTTTGGCGGCTTCTTCATAAAGGTTATGTGGGAGTTTGTAGTTCATTTCCAACAAATCCCCGTAAAATTCCGCACCTGCATCTGGTTCGCCGGCAAGTTGAATCACGTATTCGATGCCATCCAATAAGCCTTCCCAGTTTTCCGGTTGAATCAAGTCTGCTTCCACGACTGTCGAACCTTCTTGCAGCTCGTCGGGGAAGTCGGAAAAATCGACGTCAACCAACGTCAACGTATGTTTGTCTTTCAAGTATTTCGTTAATTGGGTGCCGATGACACCCGTGGCGCCGGTAATCAATACATTTGCCATAAACTGCAGCCTCCTTGAGTGAGTGAAATGAGTTAGAAAAGGTACCGCCGGAGCAGTACCTTTTGAGTTGCATCATCGATTAAAGAAAAACAAAAACAGCTTTTAACGGGGGCGTCTGTCCGTATCCGGATCTTCTTTCAACTTCCCTAACGCACCTTCTGCTTTTCCTTTCCCTTTTTGAATTTTTCCTTCTGCTTTTTTGCTCTTGTCTCCGGTCAAGTCACCTTGTGTGTCTTTGATTTCTCCTGCGACGCGGTCTTTTGCGCTTTTGGCTTTGTCTTTGAAGCTTTCTTTGTTCTCTGCCATGACCGTTCCTCCTTCAAGTTACAATTTCATTCTTCTGATTAGAGCTTACGTTTTCCGTCGTTCAATTGCAATTAATCTGCTTTCGACAAAAGGAACAGCTTTATGTTAATTAACCGTAGTTTTTATGATAAACTATGGGAAAAGATACAATGGAGAGAAGAAGGAGAATAAGTATGCGAATTTTGGCAATCGATACTTCCAATGAAGTGATGAGCATCGCGGTGTTGGAAAACCAAACAATGATTGGAGAGCTCACCACCAACGTAAAGCGCAACCACAGTGAGCGCCTGATGCCGGCCATTGATGAATTGATGAAGGACGTTTCGTGGCAGCCGGAAGAATTGGACCGTATTGCAATCGCAAAAGGACCGGGATCTTATACAGGGTTGCGCATTGGAGCGACCATTGCCAAAACCTTAGCGTGGACGTTGCAAAAAGAACTTACAGGCGTATCCAGTTTGAAAGTGCTGGCTGCGAACCGGATTCCTTCTTCATCCTACATCGTGCCATTGTTTGACGCGCGGCGAGGAAATATTTATACAGGACTATATCGATACGAAGCTGGTGAATTGAAACAGGTGGAGCCGGACACTCATATTTCTGCGGAAAGATGGGCCCGTCATTTACTCCGGTTGGATGAACCGGTGGAGTTGATTGGACAAGATGCCGCCAAGCACATCGAAATCTTCCGTGAAGTGTTGGGAGACAATGTGCGTGTGGCTCCTCAAAAAGATCATATCCCAAGAGCAAGTGTGTTAGGTTGGCTGGCATTTGATGAGCAGCCGCTTGATGTGCATACGTTCACTCCGGATTATTTGAAATTGGCGGAAGCAGAAGAAAAGTGGAGGAAAGCTCATCCTGAAGACGCAGGAGGGGAGTATGTTGAAAAAATTTAGAGAGTGGTTGACGCGGACAGACGAAAAAAGAGAAGCGGCTGTTCGACTGATGCAACGGGTGGAACTGAGTACTCATCTGTACGAGGCACCGGATGGCACGTTATTCGACGTGTCCTTGGCAGATACAACCTCGGTCAAAGACATTTTGACAATCCAGAAATTGTGTTACGACGGAAAAACGCCGTGGAATCATTCTGCACTCACCCACGAAATCCGCTATAACCGCAATGCCTTTTATGTGATGGTTCATCAAAATCATGAGCCGGCCGCATTCATCGGCTCATGGTTGGTAGGGGTGGAGGCTCACATCACCAACATTGCGGTGGTTCCGAAGTTTCAACAGATGGGGATTGCCAGCTTTCTGATTGAAGAACTGAAGCGGACCGCCATCGAAGAAAGTATAGAAAAATACAGCTTGGAAGTGCGTGTCTCCAACTACAAAGCCCGGAACTTGTATGAAAAGCTCGGATTCAAAAAAGGGCGGATCAAAAAAGAGTACTACGCCCACGATCATGAAGATGCACTGGAGATGACCATGGACCTCGAGGCTTCGGTGAACGAGAATGACTTCAATGTCCCGACCATCTGACGCCGTCCGCATTTACCCGGCAGAAAAAACGTTGGAAATTGGGCGGATGATTCATACCATTGCGGATTCCGGATACGCAGAAGGGGCACCATGGACAGCCCGGCAGTACGAGGACAGCATCCGGCAGGAACATGTATACTACTTTGTGGCAGAATTTGACGGCGAAGCAGTGGGGTTTGTCGGAGTGGGGGTAGTGGGAATGGAAGCTGAAATCCACAGTATCGCCGTTTCAGGAAATGCCAAACGGCAAGGAGTGGGATATGCGCTGCTCAGCCATTTAACACACTGGCTGAGTGAAAAAGGTGTGGAGGAGTTGTACCTGGAAGTGAGAGAGAGCAACGCACCGGCCATCAACCTGTATAGGAAGTCGGGCTTCCATATTATCGGAAAACGCCCAAACTATTATTCCCTGCCGCCAGAAGATGCCTACGTGATGAAGAAACAGTTGTAATGAAGTTGAACGTTGAAAGGAGCGAGCAGTGGTTCGGCAAGACCCATATGCCAAACACTATTGCAAATCAAGTATGAGTAAAACAAAAATATTAGCGATTGAAACAAGCTGCGATGAAACAAGTGCGGCGGTTGTGGAAGACGGGGAACGCGTCCTTTCCAACGTGGTGGCTTCCCAAATCAAAAGCCACCAACGGTTTGGCGGGGTCGTTCCGGAAATTGCCAGCCGCCACCATGTCGAGCAGATTACGTTTATTGTGCAGGAAGCGATGGAAGAAGCAGGGGTAACGTATGAAGAGTTGGACGCAGTAGCTGTGACGGAAGGCCCTGGGTTGGTGGGGGCGCTCTTGATTGGTGTCAGCACTGCCAAAGCCATTGCTTTTGCACACGGTCTGCCCCTTATTCCGGTCAACCACATTGCCGGTCATATTTATGCCAACCGTTTGATCCAACCGCTGCAATTTCCACTGATGGCTCTGGTCGTCAGCGGCGGACACACAGAATTGGTGTATATGGAGGAAGACGGAAACTTTGAAGTGATCGGAGAAACGCGAGATGATGCCGCCGGGGAAGCGTACGACAAAATCGGCCGGGTCTTAGGTGTGCCGTATCCCGGAGGCAAACACATCGATGAAATGGCTCATCAAGGTGAGGATACATTCGACTTTCCACGCGCCATGATCCAAGAAGATAATTACGATTTCAGTTTCAGCGGCGTGAAAAGTTCGTTCATCAACACCGTTCACAATGCCAATCAAAAAGGGGAAACTCTCGACCAATATGATTTGGCAGCGAGTTTTCAAGCGAGCGTAGTGGATGTGTTGGTGGACAAAACCGTCCGCGCAGTCAAAGAGAAACAAGTCAAACAGCTTCTTTTGGCCGGAGGAGTGGCCGCAAACAAAGGCCTCCGCACCGCTTTAAAACACGCTGTAGAAACCGAGCTGGACGGTGTGGAATTGGTGATTCCGCCATTGTCTTTATGCGGGGACAACGCGGCCATGATTGGAGCGGCTGCACATGTGGAATATAAAAAAGGCCATAAAGCCGATTATTCCTTGAATGCACGGCCGGGATTAAGCTTGTAAACAAAACAACGTCAAGAAAAGCAAGTGCACAGCATCGAAGCGCGGCTTTTCTTGGCGTGTATTCAAAACAAAGTTGAATGCGGTTACAAAAAAGCGTTGGCAATTAAAGGGTTGGGAGAAGCAGTACGAAGTGTGAGGAGATGGAGTTGATGGCAATGGAAACAACGGGACCCACAATCATTGATGTTTATGGAGCGCCGGGAAGTGGAAAAACCACCGTCTCACGGATGGTATCCAAAAAACTGGCGGATGAAGGATATAAGGTAGATGAACACATTTTTCAAGTCAACAATGAATACCATCCAGTGAACCGCATCTTCATCAAAGGACTTACTGCGGTGGGGTACACACTGAAAAACTTTGCATTCATAAAGGAAATCTTTTCATTGGCCCAACTGCATACTTTTTCAAGCCGGAAAACCGCAGTGAAGCAATGAGTGAACGTCTGTTTCGTGATGTCTTCTTTGGCACGCAGAAGAAACCAGGATATCATTGTTGCGGAAAAAGGCCTTACGCAGGCGGTGATTTCATTGGCTTTGAACTGCACACCTAAAGATTTTTCGGCAATGATAAACAAGATGGAGAAACACCTGTCGGCAGAAATTGTGTATGTGCATGTCCGAATCGGAACGGCTGAAAATTTGACCCGATTGAAGAATAGAAACGAAGGAAACTCAGAAGTGGAGTTGGAAGCGGACGGAAAGAAAAAAGAAGAACTGCTGGATAACATCAATGAAATCTGTGAAGAGATCAAAATCATCAAAAATTGCTTAACGTTTGATAATACGATGGAGGCCGATTCGATGGAGAAGTTTCAACAACTCATCGAAAAACACCTTGCGAGCCAGTTGAAATTTGAGCTGTAAAAAGTACATAGCGAACAGAAACAGCCAGTCCCTACATTTGACTGTTAGGTCTCAAATGCAGGGACTGGCTTGGAATGTTTATTGGATATCTTCCAATTCCAGCGCTTTTTCTTCCCATTCTTCCATCAAAGCGTGTTGGGCGGCTTGCAGCTGTTCTACTTTTTCAGAAAGTTCGGCTGCTTTTTCATAATCTTCATAAACGTCCGGTTTGCTCAATTGGAGCTGCAGTTGCGTCAACTCTGTTTCGATGTTGGCTAATTCAGCTTCGATTTCTTCCACCCGGCGTTCCAACTGCCTTTTTTTGCGTTGCAGTTCTTTGACCGCTTCACGGCTTAACGTTGCTTCCGATGCAGCATCGGCGGTGCCGGTTTCTGTCTCAGCGGGTTGTTCTTTTTCCAAGCGGATGCGCTCGAGTTCTTCCAGCTCCGCTTTTTTCTGTATAAAGTAGTCGTAATCGCCTAAATAAAGTGTCGCTCCGTCTTCTGACAAGTCCACCACTTTATTGGCGATACGGTTGATGAAGTACCGGTCGTGTGACACAAACAAGAGAGTGCCGTCAAAATCGATTAACGCATTTTCCAACACTTCTTTGCTGTCGACGTCCAAGTGGTTGGTCGGCTCATCCAAAATCAGCGTGTTGTTCCGTTCCAACGCCAATTTAGCCAAGGCCACCCGTGCTTTTTCGCCCCCGCTTAAACTGGAAATGGTTTTTTCCACATCGTCACCTGAAAACAAAAAGCTGCCCAGCAATGTGCGGATGTCCTTTTCCGGCATGGTGGGGTGTTCGTCCCATAGTTCACTCAGCACGGTCTTATTGGGATGCAGTTGGGTCTGTTCTTGGTCGTAGTACCCGATATCCACTTTGGTCCCCAGTCGGACGTCTCCTTGAAGAGACGGCAGGTCGCCTGTGAGTGTCTTCAATAAGGTGGATTTTCCAATCCCGTTCGGACCGACGACAGCCACGGCATCTCCTTTACGGATATCCAATTCAATCCCGGAGGAAACAGGCGAATGATCGTAGCCTACAGCCAAATCGGTGGCCTGCAGCACGATGTTTCCACTCTCACGGTCTGTTCGGAACTGGAAACTGGCGGATTTTTCATCCCCCTGCGGTTTATCCATTTTGTCCATCTTCTCCAATTTCTTGCGGCGGCTTTGAGCCCGTTTGGTTGTAGAGGCCCGCACCAAGTTTCGGTCGATAAAATCTTCCAGCTTGGCGATTTCTTTTTGCTGCTTTTCGTATTGTTTCCATTCTTGTTCAATTAAAGCGGCTTTTTGATCCAAGTACGCAGAGTAATTCCCTTTGAACTGCGTCAAACGCCGGCGGCTCAATTCATAGACTTCGTTGACGACTTTATCCAAGAAATACCGGTCGTGCGAGACAATCAGCAAAGCGCCGGGGTAAGATTGCAAGTACGTTTCCAGCCAAGAAAGAGTTTCAATGTCCAAGTGGTTGGTCGGCTCATCCAAAATCAACAAATCTTTTTTCTCCAACAGGAGCCGCGCCAAGGCCAACCGAGTTTTTTGTCCCCCGGAGAGCTGTTCAATCGGCCGGTCGTAGTCTTCCTCATAAAAACGGAAGCCGTGCAGAATGGAGCGGATCTCATTCTGATAGCCATACCCGTTCGCTTCGCGGAATGCGTGCTGAAGGGAGTCGTACCGCTGCAGCGTTTTTTCATAGAGCGCTTGATCATTCAGGACGTTTGGCAAACTGAGCTGCACTTCGGTTTCCCGCAATTCCTTTTCCATTTGAATGACTTCAGCAAACACACTCAACATTTCATCCCAGATGGTCTCGGAGGAGTCCAGACCTGTCTGCTGCTCCAAATAGCCGATTGTAATGTCTTTTGCCTTCGAAATTTGCCCTTCATCCGGCGCTTCTTCTCCAGCAATGATTTTCAATAACGTTGATTTCCCCGATCCGTTGCGGCCCACTAACGCCAGCCGGGCATTGTCTTTGATTTCCATGGTGATGTCTTCGAACAGTACGTCGGCACCGAAATGTCGTGCCACGCGCTGTGCTTGTAATAGTATCATGACGATCCTCTTTTCTGTGCGATCTCACTTACCAGTTTAGCACAGAAGCAGACAAAGAAAAACGAAGGAAAGAAATGAAAGAAGTAACGACCGGACAATAAGCAACTTACATTAAGGAAGTAAATTCACAATAAATCATTGTGAAACCGTTGTCTTTTTGTAAGAGAGAAAGAGAATTAAAAGTCAATTTTTAGGCAATAACTCTTTCTTTTATGCGGGAAGATGGTATAATTGGACAAGTAATTAGATGAACGAGTTTGTGAAAAGGTGATAGAAAGAAACAAACTTGTGAGAGAGTATATAACAAACATCTCGAAGAAGAAAGTATGGAGGAAACAGACATGGCAACTCAAAAAATACCACGTGCAACGGCTAGAAGATTGCCGCTTTATTATCGTTATCTACGTGTGCTTCATGAATCTGGAAAGGAGAAAGTTTCTTCAACAGAATTAAGCGAAGCAGTCAAAGTAGACAGTGCGACAATCCGCCGCGATTTTTCTTATTTTGGAGCCCTTGGAAAAAGAGGCTATGGATATGACGTAGAATCTTTGACGAATTTCTTCAGCAAAACGTTGAACCAAGACCACTTGACCCATGTTGCGTTGATTGGGGTAGGGAATTTGGGCCATGCCCTTTTAAACTACAATTTCCGTCGAATCAACAACATGCGTATCAGTGCAGGATTTGACGTCCGTGAAGACTTGGTGGGAACCGTTTATCATGGCGTACCGATTTATTCGGTTGACGAAATGGTGGAACAGCTGCAGCTGCAAGACATCGACGTGGCCATCTTGACTGTTCCAGCGGACATCGCTCAGGAAACGGCAGACAAATTGGTAGATGGCGGCGTGAAAGGCATCATGAACTTCACACCGATCCGTTTAACCGTTCCCCCGCATGTACGTGTCCACAATGTTGATTTAACCAACGAATTGCAGACGTTGATTTACTTCATCAATCATTACAATGAGGAATTGGAAATTTCTGAAGAAGCGATCAATGAGTTGAAGAAAGCACAATCAGAGCAATAAGAGGAAAAAGAAAAAGGCAGCAAATCCATTTTAGGATATGCTCCCCCTAAAGTAGACACTTTAAAAAGTAAAACTACTTTAGGGGGATTTTTTTGTGCGTTCAAACAGTAAACATACGGCTCAAGAACTTGAGCGATATATTCTGTTATATCTTGAAGAAGGAAAAAGTTTTAGAGAGTTAAGTGAAGATTATGGTTTATTATTAAGTGATTCGACCTTCGGTCAGAAAATCCTTAGATACCAAGAATATGGTCTTTCAGGAATTCAAACCAAATCTAAAAATAATCATTACACCAAAGAACTTAAGAAGGTAGTTCTTCGAGAACATCTCGAAGAAGGAACACCAATCAGACAATTGGCTCGTAA